>CAZIIP010000075.1:0-11585 GCA_964539455.1 uncultured Rhodothermales bacterium | reverse complement strand
AGTCCTCGCACCTCTGGCGCATAGCTGACTGATCATCGTCGACGAGGAACACGAAGCGAGCTACAAGCAGTTCGATCCGGCGCCACGGTACCACGCACGGGACGTAGCCGTGTATCGGGCCCGGATGTGTGAGGCGGTCTGCATCCTCGGCTCCGCTACACCCTCGCTCGAAAGCTATCGGAATGCAGAGATCGGCAAATATGCGCTGCTTGACATGCCGGATCGCGTCCCGGTACAGGATGCCGTCGCTTCCCTGCCGGCCGTACAAATTGTGGACCTGGGTCTCGAGAAGCGCAGGCACCAACTGGACGGGTATCTCTCGAACGACCTCCGCAAAGCGATAGAGCACCGTCTCGAAAGAAAGGAGCAGACGATTCTGTTACAAAACAGACGCGGATATGCCGGAATCCTCGAGTGCCGGGACTGCGGTTGGTCGCCGCAGTGCCGGGATTGTGCGGTGACCATGACCGTGCATATGCGATCACGGCACCTTCGCTGTCACTATTGCGGCCGGTCACGTCGCATTCCGGATCGGTGCCCGGAATGCGGTGGGGAGGACCTGGCTCCTCACGGTGTCGGGACGCAGCGGGTGGAGGAAGAACTGGAAGCGTTGTTTCCCACGGCCCGGATTTTGCGTATGGATCTGGACACCACCCGCTCAAAGGACGCCCATCGCACCATCCTGAATCGCTTTCGAAGGGGTGAGGCCGAGATTCTCGTAGGAACGCAAATGGTGGCAAAGGGACTGGATTTTAGCCGGGTAACCCTTGTCGGTGTCGTAAACGCCGACACCGGCCTGCTTTTCCCCGATTTTCGATCGGCTGAACGCTCTTTCCAGATGTTGACGCAGGTGGCCGGAAGAGCCGGTCGCAATAAGCTGCCCGGAGAAGTGATTCTCCAGACGAGAAACCCGGAGCATCCTGTCGTTCAACTGGCATCATCGCATGACTATGCCGGATTTGTTGCCACGGAACTGGCCGAGAGAAAAAAGCTCGGCTATCCCCCGTACGGGCGAATCATCGGTATCGAGTTTCGCGGCGAAGACACACGAGACGTGGAGAGGCTGGCAAGATCCTGGACGGCTCGCTTACGCAACCTGCCCGGCGAAACGACCGTGCTCGGTCCAGAACCCGCATTCATTGCGCGCGTCAAACGGCAATACCGTTACCAGACCCTTATCAAGCTCGCTCCAAAAACACCTCCGGCCAGGATAAAACGGGCATTGGGAATGATTCTGGCGGACATGAAGCGGCCGCCGGGCGCTCTCCGTGTAGCGATCGACGTGGATCCGTTCGGCCTGTATTAGGGCCTGCCACCGCGGAACCGGTACGACTGCTCATGGTTCTATTCTGTCCTAATGCCGGTGATGAATGCATTACCGGTCCGCACCAGAGGGCAAGTCCCGTACGGCTAGCTCCTGCGCAACCCCGTCAGGGCCGGGAGGCAGCAGCGGTACCGCGGTCGTAGCAGCGCGATACGGACCGCTTGCCCTCTGATGCAGACCGGTAGGTGTATCGGGCCGGCCGATTATCAACCCCCACCAGATGCGGTGTCCGTACCGCGATTATTCATGTTGAGTCTGTTTCTGATCGGTCCATCGACGGAAGGAAGCAATCCCTTCGCGCCGCTTATTTTTATGGCGCTGATTTTCGGTGTGTTCTGGTTCCTGCTCATTCGCCCTCAACAGAAAAAGGAGAAGGAACGTCGTGCCATGATTGCAGCCGTGAAGAAGGGTGACAATATCGTCACCGTCGGCGGACTTTACGGCAAGGTTTTGCAGGTGGAGGAGAGCTCCGTTTTGGCGCAGGTGGACGACAACGTCAAGGTCCGCATCGATAAAAGTGCCATTTCCTCGGTTCGTCAGTAGGGCGACGATTCCGAGCAACCGACTACGGCTGTGATCAGGCGAGACGGATTCACGTTCAGCGAGATCGGCCAGGCCGTCGAGGCGATTCGCCAAGGCGGGCTCGTGATTGTCGTGGATGATGACGACCGGGAGAACGAAGGCGATTTTATCTGTGCCGCCGACAAGATCACGCCGGAGATCGTCAATTTCATGGCCACTGAGGGCAGGGGCTTGATATGCGCCCCGCTGACCCAGGCCCGGGCAGACGAGCTCGAACTGCGACCGATGGTGTCGGAGAACACGGCCCTGCATGAAACCCCGTTTACCGTCTCCGTCGATTACCGCGTTGGAACGTCTACCGGTATCTCGGCAGCAGACCGCGCGCGCACCATCTCGTCACTGGTTGATCCGAATACCTCTCCGGCAGATCTCGGGAAACCAGGCCACGTCTTCCCGCTGCTCGCAGCACATGGTGGTGTATTGCGCCGGGCGGGCCATACCGAAGCGGCCGTCGACCTGGCGCAGCTTGCGGGACTGCGTCCGGTGGGTGTTCTGGTCGAAATACTGAATCGCGACGGTACAATGGCGCGGGTGCCGCAGCTCCAGGAGATTGCCGGGCGATTCGGCATGCCCATCATCACCATCGCAGACCTGATTTCGTACCGAACCCGCAGGGAGACACTCATTCGCCGGGTAGTCGAAGTCGACATGCCGACGCGCTTCGGACATTTCCATCTCGTTGCCTTTGAAGAAAAGCTGACGGGGGCGCACCATCTCGCACTCACAAAAGGTGCATGGACGAAAGAGGACAAGGTCCTCGTGCGCGTCCATTCCCAATGCCAGACCGGCGATATTTTCGGCTCTTTGCGTTGCGACTGCGGCGACCAGTTGGCAACCGCGATGCATCTCGTCGAGAAAGAAGGGCGTGGTGTGGTGCTGTACATGAAACAGGAAGGGCGCGGCATCGGGCTTCTCAACAAGCTCCGGGCATACAAGCTGCAGGAAGAAGGAATGGATACGGTTGAGGCAAATCATGCACTCGGCTTCAAATCCGATCTTCGGGATTACGGTGTGGGCAGCCAGATCCTTCGTTCGTTGGGTATTCGCAAAATGCGGCTTCTGACCAACAATCCTGCCAAGCGCGTCGGCCTCACCGGACACGGACTGGAAATCGTCGAACAACTCCCCATCGAGATCGCCCCCAACGACATCAACGAGCGGTATCTGAAGACAAAGCGCGATCGAATGGGTCATCTCATACTGGATGCCGGCTCCAAAGATGAAGATCTACTCGGCGATACGCTTTGACAAATCTTTCGCTCGTGACGGCATCCCGACGCTTCAAAACATGCTGATGCAGCCGGCTTTCGGATCGCATCTTTTTGGAGGGTTAGGGCTTCAAGGATCCGGTTTCTTCATCCTGTTTACGGGAATGCCGAATCACGCAATTTCACGTATCGCCCAACGACTCGCGTTGGTGGTTGCGCTACTTGCCGCCGCTTCGTATACCGCACCGGCGGATCCGGCCGATATGCCACCTTTCAAGCCCGTCCGGATCGACGGCAAAATAACGGTCGACGGCAAAATCGACGAGCCCGCCTGGGAAAAGATATCGCCATTGCCCCTTGCGACATACGAACCCATTCATCTGGCTCCTCCCACCGAGATGACCGAGATTCGCATCGGCTACGACGACCACTACCTATACATCTCGGGCAGACTATACGATTCCAACCCCTCTGGTATACGCGCCAATTCGATGTATCGCGACCGGTACGCAGGCGACGACGTACTGTCGGTGCTTATCGACACCTTCAACGACAACGAAAACGCCCTCTGGTTTTTCACGAATCCGACCGGTGTACGCTTCGATATCGCCATAACACGGGACGGTGAAGGCGGATCGTCGCAGGGACCACCGGGAAACCTGAGCTGGAATACCTATTGGGATACCGCCACAACGATAACGGACGAAGGCTGGTTCGCAGAGATGCGTATCCCTTTCTCGAGTCTGGGATTTCAGGACTCGGACGGCCACGTGGAGATGGGAATGGTGGTCTATAGGTATATCGCCAGAAAAAACGAGCGACAGACGTTTCCGAAATTGCCGGCGACTTACCGGGACGGCTATCGGAAACCCTCCCTGATGCAGGATGTCGTTCTCGAAGGGGTATACAGTCAAAAACCCGTCTATGTCACCCCGTATGCGGCAGGCGGACTGGGACAGGAGGCGGTGCTCGATGACACGGAAACCTCGTACGAGACGGATAACGAGTTCTCGCGGGAGGTCGGCCTTGACGTCAAGGTGAACGTCACCTCCAACCTCACGCTGGATTTGACGGCCAACACGGATTTTGCTCAGGTAGAGGCAGACGATCAGCAGGTGAATCTGACGCGATATTCGCTGTTCTTCCCTGAGAAGCGCCAGTTTTTTCAGGAACGAGCCGGCATGTTCGAGTTCCAGACGGGCAGAGTGGACCGGTTGTTTTATACACGAAGGATCGGATTGAATGATGGAGTGCCCGCACGGATTTTGGGCGGCACCCGGCTTACCGGGCGAATGGGGCGTTGGGACCTTGGCCTGATCAATATGCAGACGGCCCGATCCGGCTCGCCCGAAGAAGAGGTTCCCTCGGAGAATTTCGGCGTGGTTCGATTGCGACGACAGGTGTTGAATCCTTACAGCTATGCGGGAGGCATGGTTACCTCACGACTCGGAGAAGACGGTGCCTACAACATAGCGTACGGTCTTGACGGGTTGCTACGGGTTGTCGGAAACGACTATTTGACCCTTCAATGGGCGCAAACACTGGATGACGATATCATAAGTGATCACGGATTCGATTTTCTTCGATCCGCACTTGTACGGACCGAATATGAGCGTCGAACGGAGTTGGGATGGAATTATGGCGCATCGCTTTCGTGGCTTGGCCCGGACTATGATCCGGAAATGGGCTTTGTGCGCCGGTTGAGTATTGCCTCCGCTTCCGCTCGATTGTCATACGGAAAGTTGATGCCTGCAGCGTCTCCCGTCCGGCTTCGTCGCATTAGTCTGTTCTCGACAAGTTCCGTCCGGACGGACGACAGGGAGCTGGATTCGGGATACATCGGCATTTATTCGACGTGGGAATTCAAGTCCGGCGCCGGCCTGACTCTTGTCCCGCGGATTACTTATGAAAATCTTCCGGAGGCCCTGGAGTTGCCGTTTGACAACTCCGTACCTGAAGGCAGCTACCTGTTTCCAAACCTGGAGATGCGATACGAATCTTCCCGGGGGAGGCTTCTGCAGTTGGAGTCGGAATTCGAGGTGGGCGGATTTTACGATGGCTGGCAAGCTACGGGAAGCCTGGGTCCGACCTGGATCGCTTCCCGGTTTGTGGAGCTTGGCAGCGAGTATGAACTCAGTCTCGTCGATATGCCGAAGCGTGATGCGTCGTTCCAAGCGCACATTGTACGGTTTCGGGGGCAACTGGCTTTGAATACGAAAGTGTCGGCATCGGCATTTGTACAATACAGCAACGTGGCCGCGCTTACGTTGGCAAACCTGCGACTGCGGTACAATTTTGCGGAAGGCAACGATTTCTGGCTGGTGTACAACCAGGGCTGGCATGCCGACCGCTATCGGGAAATTCCCTTATTGCCGGCGTCCAGCGGCCGCACCGCGCTTATTAAGTACACCTATACGCTCGACGTGTAGAAACGGCGTAGCACCCTGTGCGCCGGCCGAATTTTCGCCGAGCGGTACCTTATCCGGGCAACCTGCGTGAAGTGCACACCGGCCACGGTCCACTCCATCACGTGCGGGTCGTAACAGATTCCCGCGAAGCCGATCTGATCAGAAAAGCCGAAGCCGTAGCGTGGTAAATCACTTAGAGGAACGCCGAGCAACGGGCCGCGTTGTTCGCTCAATGTACTGGAATCCACTGAAAAGCCCTTTTCAAGGGACAGCCGTATCCGGGGATATCTACCGAGTTCCCTCCCGTTTTGCCATGAGTCAATCGGCGGTGGGCAAAGCGCTCTTGCGTTTCACCGGCGATCGCCGGCGCGCGGCCGGACTTCACATCATTGCCCTCACATGCGCCATCCTGTTGCTGGGGATCGGTTCGCAAATCGCCTGGGCATTCCTCAGGGAAGCGGCTCTTGCACAACCTGCCGGCACCACGGCGATGCGATTCTGGACCATCGAGCTTTCTGGAATGATCGCCATTCTGGCGTTCTTCATCGCAGGGTTTCGTCGCGCTTTTGCAATGGAGGTATGCCGGGACGGCGTATGTCTTACGACCGGATCTCGCCGGCTGAAACTGCCTTCAACGTACATTAGGAGCGTGTCGGTCATCTCCGCCGACGTCTTTCACCGGCATTATGACCGCTACGCACAAACACAGCGATTTGTCAACAGGCTGCATCGCAAGTTGCTGCTGATGGAAACGCCCGAAGGTCCCGTAGTGGTGGGTTTGCGGCCGGATGACCTGAACGCCGTCGTCCGCAAACTGCGAGAACTGCCCAACAGTCATCTTGCGTCGCCACCGTCCGTAGTGCCCGATATACGGCAAGCCGTACCGGCCCCGTGCTGACGCTCGTCGCCACCGATACCGCTACAAACGCACGCGCCGGTATCCTTCGAACGGATCACGGTGAAATCCTGACGCCGGCGTTTATGCCCGTCGGTACCGTGGGATCGGTCAAGGCCGTACAGCCGCGAGAACTACGCGACGACATCGGCGCGCAGATCATTCTCAGCAATACATATCACCTCTATCTCCGGCCCGGCACCGGCGTACTGGAGGCTGCAGGGGGATTGCATCGCTTTATGCGCTGGGATGGTCCAATTTTGACCGATTCCGGCGGATATCAGGTCTACTCCCTGGCACAGCGAAGAAAAATCACGGAAGAAGGAGTCGTTTTTCAGAGCCACATCGACGGCTCGTCACATTCGTTCACGCCTGAATCGGTTGTAGAAATACAGCGAGCGATCGGCAGCGACATCATGATGGTATTGGACGAGTGTCCGCCGGCAGACGTCGATGCCTCCTATGCATCGGAAGCGAATGAGCGCACGATACGCTGGGCCGAACGGTGCAAGCTGGCGTTCCGAGCGTCGACCGAGCGATACGGATTCCGGCAACATCTTTTTCCGATTGTGCAGGGTGCGGTGTACCCGGACATTCGGAGGCAGTCTGCCGGCAGGTTGATCGAACTGGATTTCGAGGGATACGCGATCGGCGGACTTTCCGTTGGAGAGCCCTCCGACGTCATGTACGATATGGTGGAGGTTTGCACCGCCGTGCTTCCGGCGGACCGGCCACGGTATCTCATGGGTGTCGGGACACCGGCTAATCTTATTGAAAACGTTGCACGGGGCATCGACATGTTCGATTGCGTGATGCCGACCAGAAATGGACGCAACGGGATGCTGTTTACTACGGAAGGCCAGATCAACATTCGCAACAAGAAATGGCAATCGGATTTTTCGCCGATCGATCCCGGCCTCGACCGGTATGTCTCACAGACCTTTTCCAAGGCATACCTTCGACACCTCGTACTGTCGAAAGAACTACTCGGTCTGCAAATCGCCTCGCTTCAAAATTTGTCGCTGTATCAATGGCTGATGCAACGTGCCCGATCCGCCATTCTCGATCAGCAATTTGCCACGTGGCGGCGCGAGTGGCTGGGGCGCGTGTCTAAACGCCTCTAGCATTGTAGCCTCCATTACATTTTGGGCCCTATCCTTTTAACATGGTGTGCCCCAGACCTCATAATTAATGGGCCCCAACCTTCTGATTTTTTCAGCTCCAACCCTCTAAACTTGTGGGCCTGCGCCCCTCCGGCATCTTGGCCCCACTCCCTATATCAATGTGGGCCCCACCCCGACGATGCAGGATGAGGCCCACCCCTCACCACATCTCACCCCAAGACGGGAGGGAGATTCGAGCGATCTGATCCTTTTTTTCTCAAGGGACCCAATCTTAAGTGGCTTTTCGCTTTTGCACGGACTGCGCCTGCTGCACAAAAAGAGCTATAACGTTCATTACGTTCATTACAACCCTGCACTGATGGGATTGGTTCCGGTGTTTGGCCGGAAAAAAAGCAACAAGAAAAGGTCCCGGGCGGAGCCACAGGACCTCTGTTTCGATAGTAGTATGTAGATGCCGGGCCGTTACCTGATCCGAACGAGTTGGGATTGCGCCACAACGGTTTTTCCGCCGCTATCGGCCGTTACCTGATCCGAACGAGTTGGGATTGCGCCACAACGGTTTTTCCGCCGCTATCGGCCGTTACCCGAACCGTGTATATTCCCGCGGGAAGGCGTTCGAGATCGAGTTCAAATTTGCGTGAGGCGCCCGGTAGTGCTATTTCATCCCTTTTCTGCATTAACCTGCGCCCTGTCACGTCATATAGTGCGATATGGAGACGGGCAGCTTGGGGAATGTCAAGTAGCAGCGAGGTTCTGTTTGAGGCCGGATTGGGATAGGTACCGACGATACGGAACCCGGAGACTTCGGTCGGCAGGTCGTCTTCGGTATCTACAATGATCGTTTCGGTGACATTCGGCACGAAGCCGTCGGGGTAGACCAGCATGCTCGATAGGGCGGTGGCATTGTTATTGCCCTGCGCATCCAGAAAGCCGGTGGAGACCACGGTTACCGCACGTTGACCAACGGTGTGAAGGTCGAGAAAGGAGCGTGCCAGAGCCCGCTCCCCGGCTGGTTGAAAAACGAGATGGTAGCCGGTGTCGTCCGGGTAGCTGCTTCCATCCGGCAAGAGGGATACGTAGTCGGTCGTTGTACCGAACGTTGCCGAGTCGGCCAGGACCTCGATTTGATCTATGATAATGTCGGCTGTGGGTGCGTCCGGTACCGCGTACACCACCCGGAGCTGGGTGTTGGGTGGAGCGGTGCTGTTTTCGTGGGCACCCGGCGCAATGATGAGGGTGAGATCCGTCGGTATACCGTCCGGATTGGGTTTGAAGATTTCGGGGGTCGCCACCCCTGCCAGCACGGCGGAATGGGTTTCAAACGGATCGAGTTCGATCGGCAGGGTATAGACTACTTCGTCGGACGATGTACTCTGAGGCGGTGCAATCCCGATATCAATGAGGGAGTCGGCCAGGGTCGTGATGTACGATCCCGCACGGAAAAAGGAGAGATTGTCATACAGAAGTTCATCCTGGATGTAGAGGTCCACTTGCGACACATCCGGATCGGGGGCGGCGTGTATGAACTGCACCCTGGCCGTCTCGGCTGTAGCTTTGTCCGCAGTGATCTCACGGACAAATCCGTCGGCATAGACCGCGTGCAGTTTGACGACCGGACCCAACCTGTTTTTAAACTTTTCTTCGAAGCCTGTAGCAATCAGTGTGACCGGTTGACCGAAAGAGCCGAACGGAACCGAAAACCGTCCGATGATATATGCCGGTGCCAGTTGGGGACTGAGTTGTACCGGAAGCGTCGATGTGCCTGTCGTCTCGTACGCAGAGATTTCTCCAAAGTCAAGGCCGCCGAGAAACTGGTTGCCGTTGTGATCTTTCACGTCGAGCGTTCCTACGTCGGTGAGGGCGTGCAGCACCCGAAACTCGGCCGTAGTCTGGCTCTGAAGTGCCCGCCTCGCTCCGGATGCGATGGTCAGTTGAAGTCCCGTATCCAGGCCGTCCGGATTGGGCGCAAAAATGAAGGGGCTGAGCAAGCCGACGAGAGCGGCGGTATAGTTTTCGCCCGCTTCCAGGCTCAACGTAAACGACTTGAGCGCATCGCGCGCACTTGCACTGGCTTCCGCGCCGATACCGAGTTCGATAGATCGGCCTGAGAAAACGCCCAGGAAAGGTAGCGCGCCGTTGACTGAAAGATCGTCGTATAGTTTCTGTCCGTCGATGTAGAGGTCGATGCGCCGGATGTCCCGGTCGGCCGAAGCGTGAATAAACTGCAGTCCAGCCACGAACGGACCCGGGTCGGTGGGCTCGAGAGTCACCTCGCCGCCGTCGGGTGTGATGAGCAGAAGCGCTTGTCCGGTACAACTCGAAGATGCGCCGCAGTTTTTCTCCGGCGCGCGGAACCCGCTAAAGACCAGCGTAACCGCCTGGCCGGAGTACCGGCTAAGCTCGAACCGGTATGCTTCGAGCAGGACGGAGCTCAAGCTTGTCCAGGTCAATCCCAGATCGAAAGAGGCCGGAGTCGTGGTGACGTAGTTACTGACTTCCCCATATGCAACCGGGGGCACGACGGCGACGTCTCCCGTCAATTCTCGCAGCTCGATGGTCGGCGAATCGGTTACCCCGTGCATCAGCAGAAGGTCGATGAATCCGGGCGCGTTGGCGACCCGGCGAGCCTGTTCCTTCACCACAATCCGCAGGCCGATGTCCTCCCCTTCCGGATTGGGAACCATGTCCATGTCCAGCACGCCGGTGATGAAAACCAGGTAATTCTGATCGGCTTCCAGCGTGACACGTGTATTTTTCAACGTGTCGGATGCGTTAAACGAAGCATTTTTCGAAACCCCGATATCGGTTTCGCCCGATTCGACCTCGAAGAAAGGCGTCGCATTTCTGAACAGCAGGTCGTTCGCCTGCGCAGGCCGCAGGCCGTTGAAATAGACGTCGATTCCGATAAGCTCGGGATCGGCGGCGTTGTGAATGACCTGCACGTTCGCCGTCTGGGCGCGCAAGACGGAGGGAGAGATGAGAAGCAATCCCAGGACGCAGATGAAGATTCCCGATGTCGTATTTCGGCGACCGGAACGGGGGTGCCTTCCTTGGAGCATTGTCACGATTCGATTTGGTCCGGGATCCTGTGGTTTTGGAGAGCCTTGTCGAGATAGAACGACCACACAATATGGCGCAAGAGGTGGTCGCCTCAGCCCCGACCAAGTTACGCAGAAATCGACAGCAAGTGCCCTCCCAATCCCGGGGACCTCGAATCGTTCCCTAAACCCGCCGATCGGGCAACACGCAATACCGCTCGGCGTAATACGCGTTCAGTCACACTGAAGACCCCATGGCCCGACAGTTTTCCGTTCCCGATCACTTTCAGAGTCCGATTATTTCGGCTTTGAAGCGGCACCGCCAGGCTGCGGATCCGCGCAAGCAGGACTTGCATCCGTCCGAGCTTGATTTCGGTCCCGTAGTATTCAAAATCGGCCGGCATTTCGGATTCTGTTTCGGTGTCGAACATGCCGTCGAGCTGGCATACGGGGCTCTTTCCGCACACCCCGACAAACGTGTATTTCTGCTTTCGGAGATGATACACAATCCGAAAGTCAATGCCGATTTGCAGGCTCAGGGAATCAGGTTTTTGCGTGACACGGACGGAGCGCAGCTTATTCCGTTCGACGAGTTGACTCCTTACGATATCGTCATCGTTCCCGCATTCGGCACAACCCTCGAAATCTCGGATGCGCTTTCCTCAAGGGGAATCGACATTCAAACGTACGACACAACCTGTCCATTCGTCGTCAAAGTCTGGAAACGCAGCACCAAGATCGGTAGACGCGGATTCACCGTCGTGGTACACGGCAAGCGTTATCACGAAGAAACGCGCGCAACGTTTTCCCACGCCAGCGATGCCGCGCCGGTCGTTGTGGTCCGTGATCTTGTCGAGGCAAAGGAGCTTGCGCGCATCATTCGGGGCGATGCCGATCGCAATCACTTTTATGCACTATTTGCCGATCGTATAACGGATGGATTTGACCCGGATCTCCACCTGCGCCGCGTCGGCGTGGTGAACCAGACGACCATGCTCGCAACCGA
>CAZIIP010000074.1:0-11671 GCA_964539455.1 uncultured Rhodothermales bacterium | reverse complement strand
CCGCCGAGCCGACAATCGCCGCTACCACCGTATCCACATCCGACAGTACCGCAAGCTCACTGAGGCCTTCTGCGCCGGCGAGTACGCGAACCTTCGGACTCGAAATCGCCCTGCGGAGGTCATCCAGATATTGCCGGTCGTAAATGCATACCGCCTCGGGTCGAAATTCATTGGCCTGGTGGGCCAGCATTGTCCAGTTCGAGCCTGCCGAAAGTGCCGCAACTTTAATCTCGTCCGGAAAAATGCGGGCGATTTCGAGCGTCTGGGTACCGATCGATCCCGTCGATCCTAATACTGAAATGGTCTGCACGTAGTGCGCCGTATGGTGGGCGAATGAAACTCCTAACGGCGGATTCGCCTGGAGTTCCGGCAGCATATTAGGCACTGCCCCGGAAGATGCCAATGTTCTTTTCCTGAAACCAAACGGGAAAGACCAGGATAAGAGCATTTCACTACGGCCCGATTGTGACACAAAGCCTGGCCGGCTTTTCCGATATCATGCGTACGGTTGCATTTCTAGTACTTGTATTCGCGCTGACTTGGCCGGTCTCCGAACTTCGCGGTCAGACGCGGACGACCAGCCAGCAGGCGCAAACCGCTCGCTTTCGTCTGGCGGACACTTACATGCGTGCCGGCCAGTACGAGCGTGCCGTGAGTCTGTTAGAGGATCTATATGCGGAGAATCCACGGTCTACCGTCTTTTTTGACAAACTCAAAACGGCCTACGTGGGTCTGAAGCGATACGACGATGCGATCCGGTTGGTTGACGAGTGGATTTCACTTGGTCCAACGCCCCAGCTATATGCGGAGCGTGGTTCGCTGGAGTACCAAAATGGAAATGAAGAAGCGGCGCACCGTTCCTGGGAACGCGCTGTCGAGATTGCGCCAAACGATCACCGGGCTTATCGGGCCGTTTACTTCATGATGTCCGCAAACCGGCTATTCGACGACGCCGTTGCCATGCTGGAGGAAGGCCGCAGGCGACTTCGTAACGAGCATTTATTTCAGCTCGACCTGGCAAACATGTACGGCCTGTTGGGACGCTATGATCTCGCGATGGCCGAATACGCCCGGGCGGTATCCGAGAATCCGAATCAGCTCTCCTACGTGAAGCGACAGTTGGGGCAAATAACCGATCGAGACTCGTTGTTCTCTCTCGGGTTAACCGCAATTGAACGGGCCGTTCGGCAAAATCCGTTGAACAGGGCACTCCGGGAGCTCGCCGGCTGGACCTACTTCGAAGCCGGGCAATATCAGCGCTCACTCGAAGCCTATGCGGCTATCGATCGTCTGGAATCGGAGGAAGGCCGTGTACTTTTTGCCTTCGCACGGAATGCTGCCGATGCGGGTACGTTTGAAACCGCTAAAGCGGCACTCGAGGATATCCTGGCACGCTACGAGGACGGTCTTGTCGCTCCGCTGGCGCTGTTCGAGCTTGCGGAGATCAACGAGCGCCAGGGGATCGATGCGGGAGAGCAGGCAATGGACCCTGCCGGCAACCGCAACCCGGCTCCCCATTTCGAGGAGGCACTCGCACGCTATAAGAGATTCCTTTCCGCGTATCCGGAACATCCGCTGTACCCTGAGGCTCTCCAGCGTGTCGGCGATTTGCAGCGAAGCGTTTTCTTCGATCTTCGGGCAGCGGAATCAACACTTGACGAAGTATCGCGCCGGTTCGGAACGACGGAATCCGCCGCCCTCGCCCGCTACAACCTTGGCGAAATTGCACTCGAACGCGGTGATCTCGCCGGGGCCCGTCTCATCTTTTCGCGTTTGGCGGAGGAGCTCGAGATCGGCGAGCTGGCGGAAAGATGCCGATTCGAGACGGCCCGCATCGATTATTACCGCGGTCACTTCGAGATGGCACTTGCGACCGTCGCCGCACTGGATGCCAATACGTCTACCGACATCTCCAACGACGCCATTGCGCTGAAACTGCTGCTGAGGGAGAACAAAGGACCCGATTCGCTGAATACACCGCTGCGAAACTATGCGCGTGCGGAGCTTGCGCTCAGACGCAGACAACCGCATTCCGCACTGCAACTGCTCGACTCCCTGCAGTCGACGATCGGCACCCATCCAATCTCCGATGAGGTGCTGTTTACACGGGCACAAGCCAACAGACAGTTGGGCCAATACGAAGAGGCGATTTCGCTATTGCAAGTCTTGCCCGACCGGCACCCGGGCAGCTACCTGGAGGACAGAGCGCTGTTCACGATTGGTGAGATCTATGAACGGGAGTTGGGCAACGATCGCGCCGCACTGGAATCCTACAACGAAGTACTCTTCCGTTTTCCCGCATCACTACTGTCGCCGGAGGTTCGAACCCGAATCAGAAACCTGCGCGGCGATGAACTATGATCAATTACCATTGATGGCATTTAACATGCACCCGAAACTGCACATCAGAATCGTCGTAACCGTCCTGGCTCTCGTCGTCGTCGCATCCCCCTGCGTGCCGGCACAAAGCTTCCTCATTCCAATGGACGAGACCCAGACCGACCATCTCAAGGCATACGGCGCCGCTTTCTGGGTTCTCGAACGGGGTGGTGAACTGGACTGGCTGCTGAACTACCGCGGGGGATCGTTTCTGACCAATGCCTCGCCGACTCTTGAAGAGGAACTACGAGTACGGAACGTCCTTTTTCAGACCGTCTCTGCCGGCGAAAGTGCCCGAATTTTGGCCGAGGTAGAAAGCGAAGCGGCGAATACAAGCTCCGTAAGACTCGAAAAGGCGCCGAAAATCGCGGTCTACGCGCCCGACCAGACCTTGCCGTGGGACGATGCGGTCATGCTGGCCTTGACCTATGCCGAAGTACCCTACGAGCTGGTTTATGACGACGAGGTGCTCGACGGTAAATTGTCGGAGTATGACTGGCTGCATCTGCACCATGAGGATTTCACGGGACAGTACGGAAAATTCTTCGCCATGTACCGCAACCAACCCTGGTATATAGAACAACAACGGCGCGCGGAGGCGGATGCGCACAGAAGAGGCTTTCGAAAGGTCAGTCAACTGAAACTGGCCGTCACCCAACACATCCGCTCGTATGTCGAGCAGGGCGGATTCCTCTTTGCGATGTGCTCGGGCACCGACACGTTCGACATTGCATTGGCGGCACATCAAACCGACATTGCGCCCGCCCCGTACGATGGTGATGCCATCGATCCCGACGCACTCGACAAACTCGACTTCTCGCAGACGCTGGCATTCGAGCATTTCAAGCCCAGTTTCAATCCCGTCGAGTACGAACACTCCGACATCGACGTGGCACCGCCGCCACAGTTGCAGCGTCCCGAACTCGATTACTTCACCCTGTTCGAATTCAGTGCCAAGTGGGACCCCGTACCGACGATGCTCACGCAAAATCATGTCTCGACCATTAAGGGCTTCATGGGTCAAACCACGAGCTTCGCCAAGGAATTATTGAAGCCCAACGTGGTCGTTTTGGCACAATTCCCGGGACGTGACTACGTGCGCTACATTCACGGAACTCTGGGCCGGGGGACGTTCGCCTTCTACGCGGGACATGATCCCGAGGACTATCGCCATCTCGTAGGCGATCCACCTACCGACCTGTCTCTTCACAGGAATTCGCCGGGCTACCGGCTGATTTTGAACAATGTCCTTTTCCCCGCTGCCAAGAAGAAGAAGCAAAAGACCTGATCCGTCGCATGCCCCCTCAATCCGAGTCCTCACAGTCCACTGCGCCGTCGACCGCTTCCGTTGACGGACCCGAAATGCCGGTCTGCACATCATGCGCAATCATGACCGAGATCGTGCTCCCAAACGACACGAATCAGCTCGGCAATCTCTTTGGTGGTCGCCTGCTGCAATTCATGGATGTCTGTGGCGCCATTGCGGCACAGCGACATGCCGGACGTGTCTGTGTCACCGCCTCCGTAGACTCCGTTGAGTTCAAGTCGGCTATCTCGCTCGGAGAAGTCGTAAACATCGAGGCTCGCGTGAACAGGGTGTTCACTTCATCGATGGAGGTCGAGATCAATGTTTGGGCGGAGGGGCCGGGGGTCGACTTGAAACGGAGATGGTGCAACCGCGCTTACTACACATTTGTAGCGGTCGACGCCGACAACAAGCCGGTACCCGCTCCGCCGATCGTTCCGGAAACGGAGGAGGAAAGACAACGCTATCTTTCGGCCGCTCGGAGAAGGGAGTTGCGTCTGGTCATGTCGGGGCGGATGGAACTGAAAGACGCCGGGAATCTGCGGGACGTATTTGAAGAAGTGTTCGGCCGAAACCTTTAGGCAGCATTCGCAGCCGGGATAGGGCGGCGCGTGCCTGAAGCGGACCGGCATGGGTTTCGCTCCTTACGCGGCAGTCACTGGAGGGTCGCTGGGAGACCGATCCCCGGACGCTGGTTTCCCGGTTCTTGTGCCTGGTTACGTATAAGCCACACAGACCGATCCCCGGACGCTGGTTTCCCCTCCATACGTGGCAGCCACCCCATCCCTTGCGGTACGGGCCACCCGTAAGCCGTATCTTGATTTAGAATGACCCCACCAGACCATCTGGTTCATGTTAGATCAGCGTGTACTTGTAACCGGAGCGAACGGATTGCTGGGCCAACAACTGATCCGGCGACTCGGCGAAATGACGGATTACGAAGTCATGGCCACCGGCCGCGATTCGGACATCCGCATCGACGGTGTTTCGTGTGGGTACACGCCGATGGATATCACGGAGCAACAACAGGTACAGCGCGTCTTTCACGACTTTGAGCCGGGCGTCGTCGTCAACTGCGCAGCAATGACGGAAGTAGACCGATGCGAGCGGGAACGTGAGGCTTGCTGGCAGGTCAATGTTGATGCGGTTTCGTCGCTGGCAAAGGCATGTCGCGCCTGCGGCGCACGTCTCGTTCAACTTTCCACGGATTTCGTCTTCGACGGGGTTGAGGGACCTTACGTGGAGCTGGACCGGCCCAATCCGGTCAATTTTTATGGCCGCAGCAAACTTGCCGCAGAGAATATTGTTCGTCAGTTGGGATTGAAGCGCTGGAGCATCGTACGTACGGTGCTCGTTTATGGACAGGGAAAGGGTTTGAGCCGATCCAACATCGCTTTGTGGATCATCCGCTCGCTTGCGGCACAGAAACAGATCAGCCTGGTAACCGATCAGTTCCGCTCACCCACGTATGCTCCGGACCTGGCCGAAGGCATCGAGCGCCTGATTCGGCGGAAGCAGTCGGGCGTATTCCATATGTCGGGCCGGGAAATATTGTCGATTTACGACTTTGCTGGTCAGGTAGCGGACGTATTCGGATTCGACCGGGAGTTAATCAAGGCTACGGACGGCACGCGCTTCAAACAGACCGCTCCAAGACCTCCTCGAACAGGCTTCATTATTCTGAAAGCGGAAACGGAACTGGGTTTCAAACCGCGCACACTTTACCAGGCCCTCCGGCACCTTTCGAACACGATAGCGTCGTCCGTATCGGTTTGATTCGGGAGAAAGCCCGCTTTCGGCTTGCCGGCTCACTCCGTATACTCCGCGCTTCACAACGGTGACAAACGCGACAACTCCCACGAATGCTCGATTTTCAATTTGTCAGACAGAACCCGGATCGTGTCAGGAAGGCGATCATAGATAAGGGAGCGGGCGATCCGGGAATCGTAGACGAAGTGCTCCACATCGATGATGAATGGCGAACGGGGCAAACGCAATTGCAAGAGTTACAGGCCGGCATAAACCGTCTGTCCCGAGAAATCGGTCGCCTTATGCAGGAAGGCCGGCAGGAAGAGGCGCAGGAGCGGATCCGCAGGACATCGGAGGGCAAAAAGCAGATAAAGGAACGCGACAATGCCGTTCGGTCCCTGGCTGAGAAACGAGATCGTCTGGCATTGGATTTACCCAACATTGCGCACGAGTCGGTGCCGGTGGGCGATTCTCCGGCGGACAACCTGATCGTTTTCGAGTGGGGACACTACCCGGAATTTGACTTTCATCCCCTCTCACACTGGGAACTCCTTGACCGTCTGGCTATGGCCGACTTCGATCGGGGCGCCAAAGTCACGGGAGCGGGCTTCCCGTTCCTTATCGGCTACGGTGCACGGCTGGAGCGGGCATTGATCAATTTCTTCCTCGACACCGCGATCTCCGAGGGTGGCTACACGGAAGTACTCCCACCGATCATGATTAATGCGGAAAGCGCTACGGCAACCGGTCAATTGCCCGACAAGGAGGACCTGATGTACGAATGTGCGCGCGACGGTCTGTATCCCGTCCCGACGGCGGAGGTACCCGTCACCAATTTCTTCCGCGATGAAATACTCGAAGCGCGACAACTGCCGGTCAAGTACTGCGCTTATTCCCCCTGCTTCCGGCGGGAGGCCGGCTCTTACGGAAAAGAAGTTCGTGGTCTGAACCGCCTCCACCAGTTCGACAAGGTCGAGCTCGTCCAGTTCGTCCGGCCCGACAAGAGTTACGAAGCCCTTGAAGAGCTTCGATCCGACGCCGAGCGTGTGATCCAGCTACTGGATCTACCGTACCGGCGGCTTTTGATGTGCACCGGAGATATGGGTTTTACGCAGTCGAAGAAGTACGATCTTGAAGTATGGAGTGCGGCGCAGGAACGCTGGTTGGAAGTATCGTCCGTGTCCAATTTCGAGGCCTTTCAATCGCGGCGCGCAAACATCCGATACAGGCCTGACAACAGCGAAAAGCCGGAATACGTGCATACCCTGAACGGCTCCGGTCTCGCCCTGCCCCGCATCGTCGCCGCCTTGATTGAAAACAACCAGGAAGCCGATGGACGCATTCGCGTGCCGGGGGCTTTGTGTCCGTTTATGGGCCGGGATATCATCGGCTGAACACGGCTGCGGTCACTCCAGCCTGCCGAGCACTTCGTGCACCAGGATTTTGTTTTTTTTGCCCTTCACATGGAGGGGCTCCCATGGTTTTGTACGGACAAACTCTTTCGTCAATTCGTGCATGTCGTTGCTGATCAAAATCGAATTGGGATGCTCTTTTGTCAGCATCTCAATCCTTTTGCCCGTGTTCACGGTGTCGCCCGTAAGCGAATAGTCGATACGGTCTTCCGAACCCAGATTGCCGGCCACGACCTCGCCACAGTGTACCCCGATGCCCATCCTAATGGGCTGCCCAATCCGCTCCCGGTAAATCCCGGCCAACTCGGGCAGGCCCTGCTGCATCATGTCAAGGGCACAAAAGACAGCATTTGCCTCGTTATTCGTATGCGCAACAGGAGCGCCGAATGCCGCAAAGATCTCATCCCCGACGAACTGATTGACGGCGCCGTTGTACCGCTTGACGCTCTTCGTCATGATCGAATAGTACGTATTCAGAAAACCCACTACTTCCTTGGGTGATAGCTGCTCGCTCATCGGAGTAAATCCGCGTATGTCGCAGAAAAGGACCGCAATGCGGACCAGATCGCCCTCCAGCAGGCTCTCCTCGGTCGCGGACAACGCGGTATCCACCACCGGCTCCGGCACATAGCGGGTAAAAAGGCGCAATATGCGCTCCTGCTCGCTGACCTTGTTCTGCAGGTCAAAGACCAACTGACGGTTGCGATTCTGAAGCAGATAGAGTTGTCGTGCGTTTTCTATGGTCATCCGAAGCTCCTGCTCATCCCAGGGCTTGGTGATGTACCGGAAAACCTGACCACTGTTGATGGCGCTGATAATGGCTTCGACATCACTAAAGCCTGTCAGCACCATACGTATGGCATCGGGAAATTCAGGAATTACCCTTTCGAGAAATTCAATGCCCGTCATACCGGGCATCCGCTGGTCCGTGATGATGAGTTGTACGGACTCGGAGCGAAGCACCTCCATGCCTTCTTCAGCACTTTCTGCAGTCAGAATCCGGTATTCTCTTCTGAAAGCCGCTCGAAACGAGACCAGATTTTGAGGTTCGTCATCTACGTAAAGAATCGTGAACGATTTGTCGCTCATTTTAACCGGTGTTCACGCTCGTTAGCCGGCGACGGATACATCATTCAGGGATGCTCGTTGTGATGGAACCATTCTGATATCCGGAGGGCCTGCATGTTCCGGAGCGGTCGTGCAACCAACCGGGATAGACGGTCAGGCTATTTCATCGGGAATGAAGATAGGATCGGATTGGTTCATCCCGGCAAGGTGGAAGGGTCCGGACTTCCATTTACCATTTGCATGATGAACACTGCGACAAATGCCGCGACGGAAACGATGATGCCTATCATAAACGTGACATAGGATATCCTCAGCAGGTGGAATTTGCGTTTTAGTACAATGCCGATTCCATAGAGGTCGTTCATCATGTTGTGGTACACCCGGTCGGGCTCCTTGAGCACCTCCTTCATGATGTCAACAAACTCCGACCGCCTGAGGCCGGCAAAATTTCCAAAAAATAAAAGATTTGCCTGATTCGAAAGCACTTGTTTCCTCGTCACGTTCGAACTCGTGACCCGCGGAACGGCAGCCAGAACGGCATATACGATGCTAATGACACAGGTCAGCAAGACGATCGTCGTTGGAACGACGAGAAAGGGATTCGAATCAATTTTCGGCGAGATGGACGCCAGTATGATCGACAGGATCAGGCCGTTGATGGTAATCATGATATTGGCCTTCGAGTCGGCCAACGCAGTCAGATCCATTTGAACGCGATAGGACGACCGAAACATGGTCTCGACGCCACGTGACGTCGTGATGCCGGAAGTCTTCTTCTTCTTCTTCTTCTTCTTCTTCCTTTTTGCTCCGGAAACCTCTTCCGCATGCAGAATCGCCTGTTCCTGCGCATCAGGGGATGTTTTTGCGTCCTCATCCGCCTGAATCTCGGGTGCATCCGGACGGTTTTCCGGATCTTGCGACGGTTGTGTTTTGGGTTCTTCGTCAGACATTTTTTTCAATCGATGCATCTGTTCACAAAGGTACCAAAATGTACGCACACGGGTAGGATTGACAATCTTCATATCGTGGCAGAGGTCACCCCGTCGGAGAGTTGACTCCCCACGTACGCGTGGAATGCACGTTGGGCTTCCCTGTATGCAGCGCCTATATTTCCGATTCGATCCCGGCCGAAGCGATCCGGTTGCCCTGACTGCCCCAATTGAATATCGAGCAACGCCTTAAGGTGTTTTCTAATGCCGTTATCGAACATGGGTGCGGCATACTCCACCCGGCGATCCATATTGCGGGTCATCCAGTCGGCCGACGCTAGAAAGAGCAGGTGCTCTCCACCGTGAACGAATTCGTAGATACGCCCATGCTCGAGAAAACGGTCGACGAGACGGACGATGCGTATGTTCTCGCTTATTCCAGGCAAGCCGGGCAGAAGGCAACAAATACCCCGAACCACCGCATCGATCGGTACGCCCGCCCGCGACGCTTCATACAATTGTCCGATCAGTTGTTCATCTTCAAGGGCATTTAATTTCAATCGAATACCTGCAGGATTGCCTTTGCGCGCTTCTTCTTTCTCGAACGCGATAAGCGCACCCAACTCGTGGCGCAGTGTTTTGGGCGCCACCATAATGTCCATACAACCAGGGGAGTTCCGCTCGCCGGTCAGGTATTCGAAAACACGCCGCACATCCCGAGTGATGCGATCGGATGCGGTGAACACGCCGAGATCGGCATAGACTCTCGCCGATATCTCGTTGAAATTCCCGGTCGACAAATAGGCATAGTGCCTGATGCCGGTCCCCTCCTTGCGCTCTACCAACATGAGTTTGGCGTGCACCTTGAGTCGTTCGATGGAAATGAAGACCTTTGCGCCGCTTGTGCGCAGCTTTTCGACCCAACCGATATTGGAGCGCTCGTCAAACTTGGCTTTCAGCTCCACGAAAACCCGTACCCTCTTGCCCGAACGGGCAGCACGAATTAGCTGACCGACAATGGCCGACTCTGGTGCCACGCGGTAAAGCGTCGCCCAAATAGCCGTAACCGACGGGTCGGCGACCGCATGCGCCAGAAATCGGGTCACGCGCTGAAAGTCGTGATAGGGCGGACAAACCAGCACATCCGATTGCGCAACCGTCTCCCACGGATCTTCACCCTTTTCCGCCAAGAGACCCTTGGGTATGTAGCGGGGCCACTCATCGTAAGAGAAGCCGGTTCTGGGGATACGGGGAAAGGAACGGAGATCGCTGAGATTGTGGTATTTGCCGCCGGCAAACATATCCTCTTCCTCGAGGCGAAGCACGCGGCGAATCATGGCCAGAAGCGAAAACGGCGCCCGGTTGTCATACAGTAGCCGGGAAGGAATACCGCGCTCCCGGCGGGCAAGACCCTTTCGAATCATCTCTACCAGATCGCCACTGAATTCGTCCTCCAGTTGAAGATTGGCATCCCTCGAAAGCTTGACGGCATACGACTTCCCCACCTCCCTGTCTGCAATCACGCGCGGGAGATTGTATCGGATGACATCATCGATGAAAAAGATACGGTGGGTGTCGTTCGGCCCGGGGAGGTCAAAGAAGCGCCGCACCGGCGGTGAGGGCACGGAGACCAGTACGTATGCCGGCTTTTTGTCGCGTTTGTTGACATCATGTGTCTCGGGCCACAAGCTCACAACGAGATACAGGGCTCCATTCTTCAGAAACGGAGGGGACGCCTCATCCGAAAATTGTGCTACCTCGAGTTTCTCGCGTATGAAATCATCAAATATACGCTCGAGGTGCTTTAGCTGTTCGTCCGTAACGCCCAGATCCGTTTGAAACGTAATGCCGGCATCCTGAAGCCGAGGCAAAATCGAAGTTCGAAAAATCCTACCGAATCGCTCCTGTTGTTGCGAAACCAGGTCATGTATCTGATACAGCAGTCGGACGGGATTAAAGCCCAGACTGGAAACCGCGTCATCCCCCAGACGCAAAAGGCTCCTCAACGAGGCGACACGGACCCTGAAAAACTCGTCCAGATTGCTCGAGAATATCGACAGAAAATTCAGACGCTCATAGAGTGGCACGCCGGGATCGGACGCTTCATCCAGAATTCGGCCGTTGAATTCGAGCCAACTCAGTTCCCGGTTTTCGATCGGTGCCGCAAGGGATTCTTTGTCCATAAGGTTTCACTGAATGAAAGCAGCACACCCATATCGGCGTGCAAGTTTACCGAATGGCAGTTTTTGCGATTTTTATGTTAGGCGCCTGGCCGGAGTGTGCGGTTTCATTCGCATGTAATCGAGAAAGGACAATCCCGACTACCGTTCCTACCAGCGCGCCGGCAACGACGTCCGTAGGCCAGTGATGGCCCTTCACCACACGCGCAACGCCGGTCGTTGCCGCCAGTCCGACGACGGAATACGTGAGAGGATTCCGGTATGCGTGTACCCACGGTATGGTCGATGCGAATGCGTTTGCGGCATGGCCTGACGGGAAAGAGGCGTTAAATGAGTGAAACGGATCGAATTCGAACGGGCCGAATCCTTCATGCGGTCGCCTTCGTCCGATGACCGTCTTCATCCCGATCACGAGAGAAGATGCGACGAGGACGCTCTCGAGTGAAGTGAAGGCGGTGTCCTGCATCCGTACGTCGTCGGTAGCAAGCGAGATGCCGAACAAGACCGCCGTAGCGGGAAGCAGCCAGACCCCGCCCATTTCATTCGTCACGTCGAGAAATAAAGCGAACTCTCCGGTATTTCGGCTTCGCGACCAGGTCGACAGAGGTGCATCTGCAGCCGACAGCGCCGCCAACACGGCAGCCGAGC
>CAZIIP010000073.1:0-11710 GCA_964539455.1 uncultured Rhodothermales bacterium | reverse complement strand
GAGGCGATTGCCGTCGGGAGATCCTGGGATACGACCTCGGCGGAAGCCAGGATCATCTGGCGAAACGCCCGCGCCGTCGATCCCCCGTGTCCGATGATCACGTTGCCGTTGACGCCAAGCAGCGGGACGCCTCCGTACTCCTGGTAGTCAAAACGTTTCTGCACGGAGACGAGCACACGTTCCATTGTCCGCTGTTGCTCTGCAGTGAGCGACTGTGCCTGCATCTCCCTGACGATCATATGCTTCAGGGCGGTTGTCATACTCTCGCCCAGTTTGAGCATGATGTTGCCGACAAAACCGTCGCACACCACCACATCGGCTGCGTGATGCATCACATCGCGGCCTTCGATGTTGCCCGCGAAGCGCAAATCCGGGTCCGCATTCAGCAACGCGTACGCCGCTTTGGCGACTTCATTTCCTTGCCGGGCTCCTCGCCCACATTCATAATAGCAACCGAGGGCTCGTCGACCTGAAGCACACGCTCGGCAAAAACCGCACCCATCTTTGCAAATTGATGTAGATGTTCCGGTTTGCAGTCCACGTTGGCGCCCACGTCGAGCACGATACAGTGCGATGCGGTGGTCGGGAAGTAACCCGGGATGGTGGGCCGCAGGACGCCCGGCACACGTCCGAGAATAAAAAATGCCGCCGCCATGACCGCTCCGGTGTTTCCGGCGCTCAGAAATGCGTGGGCCTGTCCGGCATGGTGCAATCCCAATCCCACATGAATGGAAGACTGCTTTTTCTGCTTGACGGCCTGTGCCGGTGGCTCGTCCATGCCGATCACTTCGGGCGCGTGAACGATCTTCATCCGGAAATCCGAGGCGCCCTCGATTCCTTCAAGTTCCTCTCGGATCCGGTCTTCCCGTCCTACGAGCAGGATCTCTACCTGATCGCCTGCACGTTTGGCCGCTTCAACCGCTCCTGAAACGGCGGTTGTGGGGGCGTGATCGCCTCCCATCGCGTCGATCGCAATGCGAACAGCCATTCTTTTTTCGGTCTGCTGCCTGGAGGCCTATTCGATCCGAATTCACCGGCAGTCAAATACCCGTCGGGACATTCCGCCCGCGCAGCCTAGGCGTACTCCGAACGATCGATCACCTGGCGACCACGGTAGTGGCCGCAAGTCGGGCAGGCGCGGTGCCGCAGTTTGATATTGCCGCAGTTCGGGCAGGACTCGAGATTGGGAGTGGACGCGATCTTATAGTGTGTCCTGCGCGCCCGCTTGCGGGCTTTCGAGGACTTTCTTTTCGGATGAGCCATACCGGAAAACGATTAGGGCCTGGTACAATTCGGATAAATCATAGACCATATTCAATGTATTGGACGATAAATCGTTCCCATTGTGGTGTCTCTTCAAGCAGGATCCGGCCGCAGCCTATTTGAGTTGTTTGAGCGCGTCCCAGCGCGGATCCGTTTCGTTTTCGTCGGGCCCGAACGACAACCGGAGTTCGTCATGTTCCGCCTCGGGAGCCACCTTTCGAAGCGGTACGGAGAGCAGGAGGGTATCCCGAAGGATGCCCGTCAGGTCCAACTCACGGGCATTCGGATCCAGTGGGACGACATCGTCCGCCTGTGTATCGGCGTCGACAAGGTCGCTGTGCGTGGTGAAAAGCACGGTGTATGAGCCTTCTATCGGTTGCCGGAACGGTACGAGTGTGCGGTCACAGACCAAACCGGCGACACTGGAGATTTTGAGGTGCATCAGAAGCTGTCCCGGTTCATGGTCCAGCCTGAGGTCGACATAAATATCCGAGTACTCATCCGGACTGAGCGAAAGTTCCTCCGCTCCGGGTTCGAGGACGATATCGTGCAGCCCTTGCGAAAGGCCGGCAATGTTAATGGAAACCATGACAGGAAGAACCGTTTTTTTCTGCTTGTCACCGGTTTAATCGCGGACCCGATTGCCGCGTTCCTTCTCCGGCGCTGCCGTGGCGGTTTGCCGGAATCGATGTCGTAGAGCTCGACGGCCTGTCCTTCTCCGGCGCTGCCGTGGCGGTTTGCTACATTTTGTGCCTAGATTTGCCGCCTCTGCCGTGGTGGAAAACGTGTGGAGGAGCAAAAAACAACGATTTCGCGGAAATGAGTGGCAATATTTGTAGCCTTCAGGGCTTTGGATAAGAATGTGCATTTCACCCGCAGTTATGTGTACAAGCATAGTTAAATCAAAAGTTATATGGCTCTCTTGTCTTGTTGACAAAATGTCAAAAACCGATTGAACTTCTCGTCTGTGTCGGTGATATTGAGGAGCGGTGCTGCCGAGGCCTGTTCGATGAATTGTGGATAGCCGGTTAAAGGGGGTCGTGATGTGTAGTGAACACAGGCTCCGAAAGGCTTGAATTACGGTGCCGCGCAAGTTTCGTTTTTAAGGAGTGCAGGTCGTCGGTTCCGGAATCCGGATCGGCCTTGATGAATCGGTATTATGCACGAAACAGCTCGGGAAGTATGGGTAGCCTGTCTTGAGGTGATCCGTGATAACGTGAGTCGGCAGGCATTTACCACGTGGTTTGAACCGCTCCGGGCGGTTTCGCTGGAAGAAGAGGAAGGATACAGGAAGCTGACGATTCAACTACCGAGTCAGTTCTATTACGAATGGATTGAGCAGCACTATTTTACGCTGATTCGGAAGACCGTTTCTCGTATGCTTGGCCCGAACGGCCGCCTCGTCTACGATGTGGTCCTCGAGAAGGAGGACGAGCAGGGTGGTCAGTCGGGAACGTCGTTGCGGTTTCCGGCAAGGGGTGAGCCCATGTCGTTTCCGCCGAGCGAGGGACAACACGCTGCAGGTACGGCGGGAGACGCTGCCGATGCTTCGTCGTGGTCCGCCGGTAATCCGGATGAACCGCTTCCGTCGCGCCTCACTTTTGGGGCTTCGGCCGCACAGGTACGACGTAAATCGGTCCCGACGCAAACGAATCCTTTTGCCTTACCCGGTTTACGCCGGGAGGTGGCGCAGAGCCAGCTCAACCCGAATTACACGTTCGACCGTTTCATAGAAGGTGACTGCAACCGGTTGGCACGGGGAGCGGCCTGGGCAATTGCCCAGAGTCCCGGCGGAACGAGCTTCAATCCGTTTTTTGTATATGGTGGTGTCGGTTTGGGCAAGACCCATCTCGTGCAGGCGATCGGCAATTTCGTAAAGGAAAATTTGCCCGATGCCGCCGTACTGTATGTATCGTCCGAACGGTTCAGCAACGACTTTGTGCAGGCGATCAAGCAGAACCGGACGGCGGAATTCTCTATGTACTACCGGCAGGTAGATGTGCTTGCCGTGGACGATGTGCAGTTTCTGAGCGGGAGGGAAAAGACGCAGGAAGAGTTCTTCCACATCTTCAATGCATTACACCAGAGTGGAAAGCAGATTGTACTTTCTGCCGACCGTCCGCCACGGGAAATAAAGGGTATCGAGGAGCGGCTCTTGTCGCGGTTTCAGTGGGGATTGACTGCCGATATGCAGTTGCCGGAGTTTGAAACCCGAATCGCTATCCTGCATCGGAAGGCGGAAGACGACGGCATCGCTCTTCCGAAAGAGGTTATCGAATTCGTCGCGCACAACATAAAGAGCAACATCCGCGAGCTGGAAGGCTCGCTGATTCGCCTCCTGGCCTATGCCACCGTCCGCAAACGCGAAGTGGATCTGGCGTTGGCGCGAGAAGCCCTCCGCGACCTGATTGGAGAAACACGGGTCAATCTGTCGATTGACGAGATCCAACGTACGGTTTGTGAGTACTTCCGAATTCCACAGGACCTCGTAAAGGCCAAAACACGCAAACGCGAAGTGGTGCAGGCCCGGCAACTCGCCATGTATTTCTGCAAGCAGTTCACCAAACATTCGCTGAAGACGATCGGACTTCACTTTGGCGGGCGCGATCATTCGACCGTGATTCACGCCAACCAGACCGTGGAGAATCAGATTGATACCGATCCGAAATACAAGGAGATCGTGGCCGATATCCGGCACCGCATCAGCTTGCGTAGCCGGTAATCCTCCCGTAGAAACAGCGTGGAGCGGCAGAACAGATTGATGATTCGGATCCCAATACGACCAGAGCAATGAAATTCACCACTTCCAGCGCCGACCTGAAAAACGCTCTCGACATTGTCGGGGGTGCCGTTCCATCAAAAAGCACGTTGCCGATTCTGGAATGTGTGCTGTTTGAGCGGGCCGATGACCAGCTGAAATTGAGCGCGACCGATCTTGAGATTTCGATTGTGGAGCGTTTCGATGTCAATTTTCAGGACGACGGATCAGAACGCATCGCGGTACCGGCACGCCGGCTGCTGGATACCTTGCGTGCCCTGCCCGACCTGCCTATCGAGTTTTCGACTTCGGAAGAGCTGCACGTCGCGTTGCGGACGGATCAGGGCCACTACAAAATGATCGGCCACGACGCCTCCGACTTTCCCGGGATTCCCTCTTTCGAGGAAAGCCGGGAACTCGACGTTCCGTCCGAACTGCTGCAGCGGGCCATGCAAAAAGCCGGGTTCGCGGTCAGCAAGGATGCGCTTCGTCCGGCCATGATGGGCATCCTGTTCCAGATTAAGAACAACGGTACCCAGGTCGTGGCCACCGATGGACACCGGCTCGTTCAACTGACCCTCAAGGGAATTACGAGTGAAGAGCCCATCGATTTCATCGTCCCGAGCAAGGCGCTCTCTCTCGCCTCCCGGGTCGCCGAGTCAGAAAACTGCAAAGTCGCTGTCGGCGGAGGCTTTGCGTCATTTGACTACGGCAATACGACGGTGCTTGCGCGGCTGATCGACGAGTCCTATCCCAATTACGAGGCGGTCATTCCAAAAGACAACGATCGTATCCTTTCGATCAACCGGCAGTCGATGCTTCAGGCCGTCAAGCGTGTCGCTCTCTATTCCTCGTCTATGACACACCAGATCAGGCTTTCTCTGAAGGAGAACCAGATCGACTTTTCTGCAGAGGACATCGAACGGGCCAGTGAGGCGAGGGAGCACGTGCTTGGCGAGTATGCGGACGAGCCGATGGATATCGGATTCAATTCCGTGTACCTGACCGAAGTTCTTTCCAATCTCGACGCCGACGAAGTGACGTTCAAACTTTCTTCACCCAACAGAGCGGGAGTGATCGAACCGGCGGAGCAATCGGAAGACGAAACCGTGCTGATGCTGATTATGCCGGTGATGCTGACACCGTCTTACGGTTAGTGTGCCCCGACCTTCGTGTCAACAGGCCCTGGATGGGAAGCACCCGGAAATTCGCGGATCGAATACGCGTCGGAATCTACAAACCCGTTACCCACCTGCCACCGCGCCGCAGCAGCTTGCGCATGGCGGGATGGTCGAGTGAAGCCGCATCATGTCCAAGTAGTATCTGAAACACCCGGCCTTTGCCCTCCCGATATACGAACGCCAGCGGTTCATCCTCTCCGGTGTCTTTCGACCGTGCGGTGAGCAAGACGTCCACCGGGAGATCCCCTTTCTGGCGGTAATACAGTTCGTCGGTCGTTTCGAAGGAATCCATTCCCTCCGTAATCGGATGATCGGGATTTGCTATGTTGACGGTAAACGTACCATACGCATCGTGAGCGGAGTCGCTCGTATGATCCCAAACCCGTCTGACCAGCCGGCGGTATGCGGGCCAGTCCGACGCGCCGGCCCCGGGCAGAGAATGATGAAAGGCGCCGTTTGCGAAATGGATCACCATCAGCCCTCCGCCCTCATCGACGTACGTCAGCAGCGCCTCGCGTGCGGACTCTCCGATCGGTTCCGGTGCTTCCCAGTTGCAATAGTTCAACACCAACGCGCCATAGTCATCGAGACGAATTTCCGCGAGGTCGCCGATGCTCGTGGTGACATCTACATGAAGCAGGCTGTCGGCTCCGATGGCGCTTTTCAGAACGGATGTCGTGGCTGCCCAGTCGTGCCCCGGATGATGATGACCGGTGATGATCAGCAGTTTCTCATGCGCGCCGAAAAGCCGGCGGGTTACCTGGCGGTCTGTGAGATAGGGTGCGTCAACTCCCCCTGACGGCACGTCTGCGCCCGCCGCCCATACCACGGCGTTCAGCATAAACCGGCGGTAAACCGGATCCTCCCAGTTTCGCATGAAGTGTCCGAGCGTAGTCCCGACTCCCCTGCCCCCGTTGGGGCGCTCAACGGCCCATGCGACGGTGTTGCCGAGTGGCAATGCGGATCCCAGGGAAGGGACTGCAAGAAGCGGCTGCAGACGCGGATCACTCTCGCGAAATCGCATCTGGTAATAAAATTCGTCATGTAGCCGAAACGACGCGGGCACGCCCTGCATGATCGGATGGCCGGGAGCCAGGTTCACCACGGTCGTGTCTGCAAAAGCAATATCGGAATACCACTCTCGCTCTCCCGACGCGTTTTGCCAGTCGAAGTATCCGCCCGCCCAGTCGAGCACAAGGTCGGCGAGCGAATCCGGGGCGAAGGTGGAGAAATGATAGGTCATGAAACCGCCGCCCCGATCGACGTGCCGTTGCACATCGCCCAGGGCTTCTTCGGTCATGTAGGGAGCCGCTCTTCCATTCGGACCGTCCGGACCGTCGGAGAGCGTAAGGACCAAATCTGCGTGTGCGAGCACGGAGTCGTGCTCCGGCCGGCCCTCGGACACCTCGGCGGTGATGCCTTCAAGGTTTTCCGCCTGTTCCAGCATTGCCTTGAGCAAGCGTGCACTTTTCAGATACTCGTGGAGATCGGGTGGATGGCTTTTGGCGCCGGCTACGATAACGATATGACGCGATCCGGCATCCGGATCGGCCGGTGTGACGCAACCGGAGAGCGTAAGGAGACCAAAGAATACCGCAACGCAGAACAGCGTGCTTCTACCGTTGACCATGATTCACAGCGAGGGCTTGTTAGTCGCGCAAGGTGAACACAAAGGTTGGATCGACCGGATAGCGCCCGAAGTCTTTTCCATAGAGTGCCATACCGCCCGGAAGGGCGTCATCCACCTCCATCCGCACTACGATTTCTCCGGCGCGGGCCGCCTCTCGAATGGCCTCGGGCGGCAGGCTGATCCGGACGAGGTCGCCGTAGGAACCGGCCTCCCGGAGCTTGCGGTCGCGCCGTTGGGCATGCCAGGACAGCACGCCGCGATGATCGGCGGGATCGTCCGGAAGATAAACACTGCCCGCGTGACGCTCGCCCACCAGCACCCGGACGAAACTGGGAAACCGGGTTTCATCGGTCATGGGGTAGGCGTTGGGATTTCGACTCGGATCGTGCGTGCCGCGGCCCCGCATGTAGTCACCCTGAAGCTCGCTCACATCCTCACGGTCCTTTCCAAATAGCTGTTTCGCCGACGCTTCAAATACCAGAGAGGTGGCGGCAATATGGGATGGATCGAGGTTCTCCGGCCAGGGCACCCGGTACTCGAACCAGCCGCTGCCGGCTCCGTTGACCTTGAGCCCGTCGAGCACGTTCCACTGTTTCAGCGACCAGGAAGTGTCGGACAAACCTGCAGGATCAAAGGATAGCACCCTGGCAGTCTGCCCGTTAAAAAGCGTCGTAGTAGCGGGTGTCTCCCCTTTCGCGACAAACGTGGTGAAATTGCGATGTTGAACCGTGCCCGCTTCGTCGATCAATTCCAGCGCGAAGACGAAAAGTCCGGGATGATCGGGAACGGCGAGCTTCACCACGGAGACTTCTTCATGAAGCCACGGCTCATAGGATATCGGAATGACCATCCGGTCATGCACCTCGTACCGGCCGACGGCGTCCCAGCCGTACAGCACGCCGTGGGCGCGAAGCGTATCGCCGTAGCCTTGGTGATTGGACATGAACGAGACCCGGATCGGGACCTCGACCGTGTCGCCCGGAACTACTTCGGTACAGAGGTCGTCGCCGGGAATGATATACAGCGGTGCGTGCAGGTCACGTAGCGACATCCCGTCGACGAAGCTGCCGAGGCCGGTGATTTTCTCAGACCGGTCATAGCGCCAGTAGCCGTTCCACTCGTTCACCACGTCGTGGTGTTCGGTGTAGAGCCATCCGGCGATTTTCGGATGGGCTCGGAATGCATTCAGTGCCCGGTGGTAATCCCAGGTCCAGTCGACGTCTCCCGTACTGCCCTCATATCCCCACACGTTTCCGAATTCGCTGTTGATGTTCGGCTGATCCGCCTGGACATACCCTTCCTCGAAATTCCAGGACGAGCCTGGATAGGTATTGCGTGAAACGCTGTCCAGCGCGGCCGTCCAGGCCCAGCCCGGCAGATAACTGTGCCACGAGTTCAGATCCGTAACCGTGTGGCCGCGGCCGCAGCAGACGGAGTTGTCCTCCACCAGACGCGTCGGATCCATCGATTTGGCCAGTTCGACAACCTCGGTCACCCAATCCTGTGTTTCCCTGGAATACACGCGCCTTCCGGTTTCTTCGTGTTCGGTAAACAGGCCCCAGGTCTCGTTGAAAGGCACCCAGGAAAAGATAGACGGGTGGTTATAGTCCCGTTCGATCATCCGTGTAAGTGCGTATTCGACTTCGCGCCGCATTTCCGCATTGGGTTCTCCCCAACTGTTGGGCACGTCCGCCATAATGAGCATGCCCAGACGATCGGCCCAGTAGAGCTTTCGGGGGTGTCCGATCTTGACATGGATGCGCATCCCGTTCAGTCCGATCCGCTTCGACCGCAAGATTTCGTCCCGCATGAATTCATCCGAGGGAAACGTGTAGTACCCCTCCGGATGATAGGCCTGGTCGAGGGCCATCTGGAGATATACGGGATCGCCGTTCAGGGCCACGTAGCGGTGGTCCGTTCCGGGAAGGTTGACGACCGAAATCTCACGCATGCCGAAGTAGGTCGACACGACATCGGGTGCGACACCATCCGGATCCACCGTGGCCTCGACGTGATAGAGATGCGGATTTTCGAGTGTCCAGAGGATCGGGTCGGCTATTGCTGCGCTCGTTTCACCGGCGGTATCACCGCGTGCGATCGTCAAGGAGGCCGAGGTCGACGTGCCGTCCTCGCCGCTGACGGCCAGCTCGATGCGCACCTCTTCGGCTGCGGGCTCGAGAAGGACGCCTCTGGCGTGAGCGGTGCCCGATGACAGGTCGGGCGTGAGGTGCAGATGGGCAAGGGGCGTTTTCCCGCGTGCCTCGAGATAGGCCGGTTGCCAGACGCCACGGGCCGGCCCGTAGCCCTGTTTGCCCTCCAGTTTATATGGTTGCGGCGTGTCGTCGATTCGGAGCACGGCTGAAGCCGATGTGCCCGCCGCGACGACATCCGTCAGCTCGAACTCGAACGGCGTGTAGCCGCCCCGGTGTTCACCAACCTGCCGGCCGTCGATCCACAAGGTTGTTTTCCAATCCGCGGCGCCGACCACCAGGAAATACCGTTTCCCTTCCCACGATTCGGGGATCGTAACGCTTTTCGCATACCAGCCGATGTCAGCCTCGTCATCCAGCCCTGAGAGCGGGGCGCCCCATGAGAACGGCACGGTGATGGTACGGTCGAATTTTTCGGGCTGCGCATACCATCGGGCGTCGATTCCGGTATCTGCCGTGTCGAATCGGAACGCCCAGCTTCCGTTCAGCCCGATCCAGTCGGGGCGCTTCCAGTCCGGCCGGGGATGTTCCGACAGGGGTACCTGGCAGACGGCGGAAGCCGACATCGCGATCACGGTGAAGGCAAGGACCGCAACGGAAGGCAGGCGATCAAACATGGTATTTCGGCGTCAGGTTGGTGCCCACGGGGTATGGCACATTGGGCGGCTACTCTTCCGCCGCGAGCTTCGTCGCATCGAAGGGCATTTCGCCGTAGCCCGGAACGCTGATGGTGCCGTCCAGTGTGCCCTCTTCCAGCGTGCTTTGTACGGTAAGGCGACCAAACTGGGGATGCACAAATGCGCAGTTGAAAGCAGGTGCTTCATATACGACGGTTTCCAGCGGGATCGTGCCGCCGTCATCGTTACTGTAGAACGATCCGGATAGCTCTCCCGGCGTTCCGGTGATGGTCAGTGTACCCGTATAATTACCGTCGGGTGTGGCGATTTCGTAATCCCATTCACCCACTGCCGGACCAACGGCGGCTTCTCTGGAGGCGGCACAGCCTGCCGGCGCCAGGACGACCAGTAGCAGGGCCAGGCAGAAAGTCAGTTGTTTCATCGGATTGCTCAACGTGTTTATTGGTGGTGACAAGAGGACGTCATCTTGCGAACAGGTTTTCGTAGTGGGAGGAGCTGTCAAAAATTCCACCTGTCGTTCGGTAAAAATCCGATCCAAGCGTGAAGAGGCCGTTTTCGACCGTTGCCCAGGGCGGATTCTCTACGGGATGATAGGACTTCATCGTTTCCCAGTTTCGATAATTTTGATGCCCGTTGGTTTCGAGCAATCCGACGGAGAATCCCGGGAACGGCGCCAGGCGCGCGGACACGTTCTTGTTCCATTCTACGAGAATGGGATTGACGGTCAGGTCGGCGCAGAAGCACGGCACCTGTTTGTCGGCTGCGAGTTGCGCCATCTTCATGGTCATGCTGAGGGTCTTGGCGATTGCCTTCAGGGCAACGGCCCCGTATCCCATTTCGATTCTTTCGGCAACATCCGCATCCGTGTGGGCACTCTCGTCCGCTGCAATGGGAACGCCCAGGTCCGACACTTCGATATCGGCGTGTTCGGGAAACGGTTCTTCCACGACGGCGATCTGATCGAAAGCTCCAATGGAGCGTGCATGGTCCAGCAGCTGCAGAAAGGTCTCTTTCGATTCATACCGGCCGTTGGCGTCGAAATAATACGGCAGCTTGCCGTCGGCGGTATGAGGCGTCTCGCGATGACCGATCGCCGCATGGATGGCGCTCAGTCTTTCCTTGTCTTTTTCGAGCATTTCCTGCTGCGTGCCGGGCTGTCCGATTTTGATCTTCAGAAAAAAGTAGCCGTCGTCGACAGCCTGAACGATTTCCGAAATCGGTATGGTGTACGCCATCAGCGGGATGGCGGCGAGCTGCGTGTGCCGAACGGAAAATCCGCCCCTGTAATCAGCAGGTATGAGATCGTCGAATCGGGTAATGCCGTGTTCGCGGGCGTAGAGGATCCAGGCGGCGTTGTCCAGGCCCACAAGGGAATTGAGAATGAAGGTTTCCCGGAGGTCCGGCCGACCGGTGATGGCCCTTCCGTAGGCGAGCAGCTCTTCAAAGAGCCTGTCGACAAGTTCGATGGGTGTGGCGAATGATTCCCCGCTAACCATCTGGAGCGCCCGTTCCGTAATCGCGTACATGAGCGCGTTTCCTCCGGCCTCCGAATGGGAGGAGAAAACCGCGGCGTCCGACCAGAGGACATTCTGCGAACACAGGCCGATCCCGTGGTGACCGCTGTCGCTTTCGAGCCGGGCAATGCTCTGCCAGATTTCCGACATGTAGCCGCCCTTGAAGCCGAACGGTCTGATAAGTGGCTCGCGCTCGAGGTCGGCATTGACCGATCGTATCGTGATTCGTTTTTCCATAGCGGTAGCGCTTGTCCGGCGTATGACGCCCCGGTCTGACCGGCCGGTGGCCGTCAAACCGATACCGGCCGATAATGCGCCGGTCTTTTTCAAGAAATCGCGCCGTGACAGTGCCGGTGCCGGTGGTCTCTCGGGTTCGTTGATCATCGTTAGCGGGCTCTGCGTGTGGGGGGGTATCAATTAACGACGGAGGCCCGTCAAGTGAAACCCGCTGCCTTGAGATGGGACGTTGGATCGTTGTTCTTCGGCGAGCAAGGCGCTGAGGTTGCCGCCCGGTCG
>CAZIIP010000072.1:0-11787 GCA_964539455.1 uncultured Rhodothermales bacterium | reverse complement strand
TGCTACTGGGAGCTTTCGTGAACAAGGACTCCCGCTCCCGAGCGGCCTTTCGTGCGAATCAAAGGTTTCCGTCGACCTGAACGGGCAAATGGAAGCCGCACTCAATAGTTGGATGCGTTTACCGCAACAGGAACGAATAAATGTACCGACACACCGACACCCGAAATCGAAGACCTACAGAAGAAAGGTATACGCATATTTGACCAAAAGCGTACGATTCTGAGAGCGGGGTGGTATGGGCGAGCGATCCAGCGTGGTGTTCACGCCTTCATTGTAGACAACATAGAGGTCGTTGCCTTCTCTCGGATTGTAACGTAACCTGAAGTTGACCGAAACGGCATCTTCGGCCGAATTGAACTGCACGTAGGTGCCGGCCGACAACTGTGAATTGAGCGCTCCCGCAAGTCGAATTCGAATGACGTCGCCGCTGAACGATGCATTACGATTCGGAAACGACACCCGGTTCAACTGCACTGCGCCGCTCACCTCCAGGTGACGCGAAACAACCCAGGTAGGCTCTACGCCGGCCGTAATGCGCCAGCCGTCGTAAAACGTACCGGCCATCATGCGCACCTCCGCGCGCAACAGGCGCAGGGGGGTCTGGCCGGCCATCATCAAAGTATAAAACCAGTAGTCGCCCACAGGTACCTCCACATCATCGGAAAGCTCGAACGGTTCGAGCAGATGCTCGTAGCTTGCCTGCGGGGACAGCAGGAAGAAGGCGTTGTTTTTGAACATGGTAAAATACTGCGGACCGAATTCGGCCGTCTCCACGCGACCATCCTCGTTGCGTACGAAAACGCTGCCCTCGGCGCCGACATTTCTGGTGTGAATGAAGGACGCATCAGGTGCGCGCATACCGTATGAGAATTCGCCGCTTAAGAGCAAAAAGTCCTCCCTCAGATTGAAGCCCATGCCCGGATCGTAATCCGGTCCCAGCCATTTGGCGAAGGCGCTGTACCCCACTCCCTGTAATGCCTGGCGCTCCCAGTGAATCCGAAGAAGTGCCGAGTTGAGAGGTTTGTTGAGATCAACCTTATCGCCAAAGGTTTGGGCCCAGTTGAGATACAACCTGTCATTGGCGAAAACGCTCAGGATGCCGTCGATTCCGTACACCACATTGTATGATCCGTCTCTTCCAAGCCGGGAGGTTACAATGCCCCCGGCATAAGAGGCATCATTGAGCACCCGTCTGCGAAGGCGATACACTCCGAAGTTTTCCGACGGCACGATATCCTCGTATTTGGCGGTCTGCATGTTCATGAGTCCCACATCCCATTTGCCAACCCTGCCGATCATCCGTGCGCCACCGAGCAGTCGTACCTGGTCGCCGTCCTCCGTAAGTCCGATGCGGCGGCTATAGAAGAGGCGGGTAGGACCGCCGGTACCTACCTCGAATATGCTGGAGCGCTCCTGAAAAAACCGCCGTTTTTCCGGAAAGAAGAGCGAAAACCGGGTGAGATTCACCTGGGCGTCGTCCGCCTCTACCTGGGCGAAATCCGTATTTGCCGTAATATCGAGCGTCAAATTACTGGTTAGACCAAATTTCACATCGAGCCCGGCGTCTCGAACGATGGTTTCATCCCGGAGATAGCGCGTTTCAGGATCGTTGAGTTCGTGACTGATTCCACCGCCCGCAATCGCATAAGGTGTCACGTAGAGCGGACGTCGACTGAACACGCCTTCAAAACGAATGTCCCTGCTGATGGACGGTTTTAGATGCCCCATGAACCAGCGTGGTGGTACACCGGGGAAACCGTGCTGCTCTGCCTTTCTGCCTATCCAGCGCCAGGTCTGTATGCCCATTACAACGGTGCCGTTATCGTCCTGAAAGCGCAGGCTGGAAAACGGAATGCGCATTTCGGCAAACCATCCGGCGCTATCGACAACCGTCTCTACATCCCAGAATGTATTCCATGAGATGTTATACGGCTCTCGTTCCGGATCAAAACGTGCATCGTCCGAAATGGCGTAATCCGAGCGGGTGCCGGCCGGTGTGGTATGAAATACGAGCGCATTTTCATTGTCATTAAACGTGTCCAGCACGACGCCGAACGCATCATCGCTTCGATTGACCTGGTCCCTTGTCAGACTGCGTCCCCGAATACCGTCAGGATTACCGTCGAAAAAGCGGCCCGAGACGTAGAGGAAATGTTCGTCGTATGCAAGCCGTATCTCTGACCGCTCGGTCATCTCACCTTCGAATACGGGCATGTTCATGGTGAGCGGAACAGGTTCGATATCGCGCCATGCTTCCTCGTCTGATCGTCCGTCAAGGGTTAGCTCACCGTTCAACATCTGAACAGCGTACGTACCCTGAGCGTAGACACTGGGCGTGGCGAACAATGAGGCCAATGCAGCCAAGAACATCAGGACGGCGGGGACGGATCTGGACACTCTCACTTGGCTTCCGATAGCAAGCTGGTGGGTATGAGGCAGCTCAAGGCCACATAATACTCGCCAATCAAAATTCGGTTATCCTGATTCGCCGGTATACGGAAAGTTTTCTCGATATTGACACAACAGAGGTTCATCAATTACGCAGAAGCATGTTGACTTCAATTAATCCGACAACTGCAAGAGAGATCAAGACCTACCCTGCCGATAGCATCGGAGATTGGGAAAAGAAGGTAGAGCGTGCGCACGCGTCGTTTGGGTATTGGGCATCCGAGTCTATTCAAGAGCGGGCGGGCCGATTTCAGGCCGTTGCGAACCGGTTGCGTGCCCAGACTGATGAGCTTGCGATGCTGATGGCCGAGGAAATGGGGAAACCGGTGATGGAAGGTCGTGCAGAGGTTGAGAAGTGTGCCAAACTTTGTGACTACTATGTACGGGAAGCACCATCCCAGCTGTCGGAAGATGTAATCGAGACGGAGTTGTCTGCCAGCAAGGTAGTTTACCGACCCCTCGGCGTGATTCTTGCCATCATGCCCTGGAATTTTCCGTTCTGGCAGGTATTCCGTTTCGCCGTTCCCTCCCTGATTGCCGGCAATACGACACTTGTCAAGCATGCACCAAATGTAACCGGGTGCGCGCGGTCGTTGGAGGCGTTGTTTCGTACGGCCGGCTTTCCCGAAGGAGTGTTTACGATGCTTTTTATCGAGGCGGCTGACGTGCAGGAGCACACATCGGTGCTGATCGCCGATCGGCGCATCGCGGCCGTCACCTTGACCGGGAGCGTGATGGCAGGACGTTCTGTTGCAGCCCTTGCCGGTAGGCATCTCAAGAAAGCGGTTTTGGAACTTGGCGGCAGCGATCCATACGTCGTCCTGGACGACGCCGACTTGGACGGTGCGGTAGAGGCTTGCGTAACCGGTCGCATGATCAATGGCGGACAAAGTTGCATCGGTGCCAAACGCTGGATCGTACAATCCGGTATCTATGACGCTTTCCTGGAGAAAGCCCGTGCAATGATGAACGACAGGAAAACAGGAGATCCGCTTGATTCGTCCACACAACTTGGTCCGCTGGCTCGCCACGACCTCCGACAGACGCTCGACCGGCAAGTCCAACAGAGCATTTCGGCAGGTGCAGTGCCGGTTTTAGGGGGGCAGATGCCGGAGCAAGAGGGTTTTTTCTATCCGCCGACGATTCTTGCAGACGTAAAACCCGGCATGCCTGTATACGAGGAGGAAATTTTCGGGCCTGTAGCGGCTGTGATTAGAGCTGAAAGCGGGGATGAAGCCCTTTCAATCGCAAACGACACATCGTTTGGTTTGGGTGCGGCCGTATTTACCAGTTCGGTAGAGAATGGGCTGGAATGGGCAGAGCACAAGCTCGCCGCGGGCAACTGCTTCGTCAATACGTTCGTGCGATCCGATCCCAGACTGCCGTTTGGAGGAATCAAGAATAGTGGCTACGGCCGGGAACTGGGACCGCACGGCATTAAGGAATTTGTCAACGTCAAAACGGTTGCCGTGGCGTAGCGCGATGAATGGCAAGCAACGTATCAAGGTCGATAGGCGAGAGAACGAAGAGGTAAGGGCGTTTGGCCTGGATTTCAATCAAATACGGCTAAGTCCCGACTAGCGGGCCATACTTTCAGGTTGCCAGGGTACGCTTCCCGAGATGCGGATGTACTCTCTCAATTTGAAGCCGAGTTCATTCATTTTCTCGGGCTCCTGCCCGGAAAGATCACGCGTTTCAAGCGGGTCGTCTCGCAGGTTGTACAGCTCCAGCGGACCGAAAGGTGAATTTTGGAGAAGTTTCCAATCGCCGCTGAGAACGGCTTCGATAGTCTTCCCGCCGAAACGCGGGTTGCCCTCACGTCTGGAAAAAAATAAGTCGCGCTCAGGCAGTTTATCCGATGCACCATTCAAAATTGAAAGGAAACTGGTGCCGTCAGTTTTGTGCAACACCCGTCCTCCGGCGCTTTCGATAAGCGTTGGGAATAGGTCCATCGTTAAAAGTGTGGAATTGCATTCAATGCCCGCTTCTACCTTTCCCGGCCAGCGGATGGCAGCCGGAACGCGAATCCCGCCTTCGTAGACCGTTCCCTTCCCGGCGCGAAGTGCTCCGTTGTTTGCCCCCACGGATAACTGGCCACCGTTGTCGCTAACGAAAACAAAGAGTGTGGATTCGGATAATCCGAGGGTTTCCAGTGCGAGAATTACCTGCCCCACGGCATGGTCCATATGCTCGATCAGGGCGACGAGCGCTGTGCGCGACGCTTCCATCTCCGGCTCCCGTTCCCGCACCCGCTGAACCCATGCCTCCGGTGGCTGAACGGGGGTATGAGGTGCGTTGAAGGCCAGGTAGAGAAAAAACGGCGCATCCGACTCGGAACGATCCTTGATATAGTCGACAGCCCACGTTGCGAAAAGGTCGGTGGCGTGGCCCTCGGGATCGATGACGCTCCGGTTCAATCGCATGTAGTTGATGCCGTGGCGTCGATGATGATAGTAGTCGTCCATCATATCCCCAAGGAAGCCATGGAAAAAGTCGAAACCACGATCCAGTGGTGTATTTGGCGAACGCAGACCCAAGTGCCATTTCCCGACCATTCCCGTGTGATAGCCCTGCCGCCGGAGCATTTCAGGCAACAGGATGAGATCTTCCGAAAGATGCCCCCACGAATCCGACGCACGTGTCCGTATCACACCCGGAACCCCGGCGAGTGTCGGATAGCGTCCGGAAAGAAGGGCGGCTCGTGTGGGTGAACAGACCGGCGAGTTTGCATAAAATTGGGTAAAACGCATGCCTCCCGAAACGATTTGGTCGATATGAGGGGTCTGCAGATCCGAAGCTCCGAAACCGGATAGGTCGCCGTAACCCAGGTCGTCGGCCACGATGAGAACGATGTTGGGTTGCGCTCCCGCCGGAAGCGCGCTGAATAGCACGAGGAATGCGATAATCCGAAGCATATGGCGTAGATCAGGGTTGTGCCTTGGGCAGTATGTACGTTTCGAACAAGTAGGAAAGCCGGTCCACGCCGGGGAATGTAAACACGATCATCGCGATGAATAGCGCTGCCGGCGAGAGATTGATCCAGTAGAACGCGTAGGCAGGCAATACTCCGAGGGCAATTCCGAGCACGCAAACGACGAGCCCCACAATCGCTATGCTCTCCAGTACCGCCATCCTGAGGATTTCTGTCGAACGAAGATGGAGATGAATCCCCTCAACGATACGTGACAGATGATCTTCGTCTTCAGGAGCGTTCAGCAACTGCTGAAGCCGCACCTCCGTGAGCAACCAGGCCGGAATGCGGTTGAACACAATGATGCCGGCGACCATCAGTAGCATCACGCAGGCGGTTAGCCACTTTATGAGGTTGAGGTTCGCTTCTGACGGTGCTACACCTCTCGCCACGTATGTGCCGGCAACGATGATGATGACAAATGTGACGACACCGAGGGCGAGCGCTCCGAATACAATCCGAAGTACCCGTACGTGGTTATCGGTGGTGCGAGAGCGGAACGCGTGGGTGTCCAGAAATGCCGGCATATTGATTTCTAACGGTCATAAGGCAGGAATGGGGCTTTCCTGAATATATAAATCGGTGATGGCCTCAAACGGCTGATTCGATGTGGCTGAAGACCTAAGTCAGGTGGAGAGAGGCTTCCTGTAGCCAGTACGGACCCGTCGATCCAAGAATTTTACTGCAATAGCGTGTGCAGTTCGTATTGAGATTTGGAATTTCTCCTCCGAGGATCGATGATAGGTCCGCTTCGCGGAGATTTCCAATAGATAAGAGACGAACAATCCGGATGATCATTTGCACCACCCCATGTAGACGACTGTTCGTGCTGCTGACATTGGCGTCTTTTCAGGTCGTCCCGCTTGCCGGGCAAGGACAAAAGCCGATCGAACTGCCGCGAATCGGAGGCCCCGTGACGCTTGATGGGCTCAGTTTCGAGCCGGCCTGGAACGATGTCGAGCCATGGATCCCCAGTCAGTTCGAGCCCAACAACGGGGCGCCGCCGACAGAGAAAACGGAATTTCTGGTTGCCTACGACGATGATCATCTGTACCTGGCCCTGCGGGGCTACGATACGGATCGCTCAGGCATCCGGGCCAACACCCTGTACCGTGATGCGCTCTCCGGAGACGATCATTTCGAGATTCTGATCGATTCGTTCAATGACAACGAGACCGGATTTCTTTTCACGACCAATCCAGCGGGCCATCGAAAGGATTCGGCCATTTCAAACGACGCTTCGGGGGGTGGTATCGCAGGCGGTGGCTGGATCAATGGGAGCTTCAACACCTACTGGGATGTCGAGACAACCATCAACGACGAAGGTTGGTTTGCCGAGATGCGCATTCCGTTTTCCAGCCTGCGCTTTCAGGAGGAGTCGGACGGAACGGTGACCATGGGTATCGCCCTGCAACGCAAAGTAGCGCGCAAAACGGAGCGGCTCGTATTCCCTCCGGTCCGGCCGATTGCGAGCTGGGCGTTTCTGAAGCCGTCTCTTGCCCAGAAAATCACGCTGCGCGGCATCCATCCGCAACGTCCCGTTTATGTTACACCGTACATGCTGGGAGCGCGTGAGGGACGCGCGGTTACGACCGACAACGGTGATTGGACGAACGAGACGAGCTACGGCCAGGACATCGGACTCGACGTAAAATATGTAGTCAGCAAAAATCTGGCCGTGGACCTTACCGTGAACACTGATTTCGCCCAGGCCGAAGCAGACGACCAACAGGTCAACCTGACGCGTTTCTCGCTATTTTTTCCTGAAAAGCGACAGTTCTTCCAGGAACGGTCGGGCCTTTTCGATTTCAGGACCGGCGGCCTGAGCAGGCTTTTCCACAGCAGGCGTATCGGTTTGTCGGACACGGGGGAGCCGGTACCGTTGTATGGCGGCGCAAGAATGGTCGGACGGGTGGGCGTCTGGGATGTGGGTATTCTGGACATGCAGTCGGCTGAAACCGACAATACTCCTTCCGAGAACTTCGGCGTGGTTCGCCTCCGCCGTCAACTTTTTAATCCCTACTCCTACGGCGGTGCAATGGTTACGAGCCGGATCGGGACCGACGGCTCCTACAACATCGCCTATGGCCTGGATGCCGTCGTCAGGATCATGGGTGACGACTACCTGACCCTTCAGTGGGCACAGACAGCCGATCATGAACAGATCGATGCGGACCAATACGAGCCGTTCTCGAGCGCACGCTTCACGGCCGAAATGACGCGACGCCGGCGGGAGGGCTTTGGATATGATTTCGTCGTCGCATGGGCCGGGGCGGACTACGATCCCGGTCTGGGATTCACACAACGAAATGACTTCACGCTTCTGGACGAAGACGTATCATACAGTTGGCTGATGGGACCGGAATCTCCGTTGATCTGGCACACGATCGGATTCGAAACGGCGGCGTTCGTCCGCAATACCGACGGCACCATCGAGTCGGCGGAAGGCGGCCCAAGTTGGGCTTTCGGCATGAAGTCCGGTGCGGGAGGTGAAATTGCGGTCACATGGCAATACGAAGACCTACTGTCCGATTTCGGATTACCATCCGGCGCCTTTGTGCCTGCCGGAAGCTATCACTTTGGAAATGTGAGCGCTACCTATCATCTTTCCCATACACGCCTGGCATCTGTTACGCCCCTTGTGTCAGCCGGGACGTTCTATGACGGCTGGCGGGCAACCGTCCAGCTCCGACCGACATTGCGCGTGTCAAAGCATCTCGAATTGACCGGATCCTATCAGTTCGATCATATTGCTTTTCCGGACCGCGACCAGTCCTTCGATGTGCATCTCGCCCGATTGAGGATTCAGACCGCCCTGAATACGCAGTTTTCAACCAACGCGTTTATTCAGTACAACTCCACGATCGATGCATTCACGTCAAACATCCGGTTTCGCTACAATTTCCGCGAAGGCAACGACCTCTGGCTCGTTCTCAACCATGGGATGAACACGGATCGGGATCGCGACTACCTGTCCCCACGTTTGCCGATCACGGACAACAGCACGCTGCTCGTCAAGTACACCCACACCTTTAAGTTGTGATGCCGACGTGAACTCCTGCAGTCACGGTTTTGGCTGCATCAGGCTGATTTTCGATAGATTCCGCTCTTGTTGACGTGTCCGATATAGCGGCCCAGCACGCGCACTTCCTCGAATACGTCCGGCTGAATGTAGACGTCGTCGTATTCCGGATTTGCGGGCTCGAGTCGCAGGCCGTCCTGATCGTAAAATATCCTCTTCAGGGTCGTCTCCCCATTGTACATCACGGCGCCGATACCGCCGTTGCTCACATCGTCGTCCACCAGCAGCACGTGGTCGCCGTCTTCGATGCCGACGCCGGTCATTGAGTGACCGGATACCCGAATGGCGTAGATGCGGTCCAGGTTAGGAAAAAGCGTCTCGAGCGTAATGGTGCCGAGATCGGCTTCGACGGCTTCCTGCAATACGCCGGCGGTGATGATACCCCGAATCGGAATTCCTCCGGATGAACGTGGAAAACCTGTCTGATCCGTGAGCTGAAATCCGTCCGTATCGCGGCGTAGGAATCCCTTTTTAGCGAGCGCCTGGAGGTTTTGCGTCACACTGTTCGGCGACTGGTAGCCGAACTCGTCGATAATCTCTCGATAGGTCGGCCAGACACCGGAATTCGCGATGTGCCGTTTGATGTACTCCAGAAAACGATTTTGCTTGCTGGTCAACTGCTTGCGGCTCATGGGACGACTCGTACAGGATCGGATAATGTGTCACATATGTAAGAAACACAATCCCGGAATGATAAGCAAGATGAGACCGCCACAGCCTTCCGAATCGGCCGAGCGCGTCGATATGGCACATATATGTACGTGATTTCCGGCTATCGCCCCTAATTCGATGGTGAGGAATACCGGGCGATCTGGCTGAATACGTCGTTGGCCCGGCGGGGCATGCTGTCGGCCACATGGTGGCGGAGATAGGCGTCACTTAGTTCGGCGACTTGCAGCCACTCCTCGACGCTGAGGCGAAGACGCAGGGCGTTTTCGATACCGCTCCTGCTGAATATCGCAAATGCCCGAAGGGCGTTTCGGGATGCCGGGAGTCCCTCATCCGCCTCTTGGGAGATCGATCCGTCTGCAAGCGACAGACTACCGCCATGAGCCGGGACCGCTTCGACGGCCGACCTGTCGATGCTCGGCTCGAAGCCGAGCAATGCGGCAATGCGAATCTGAAAAAAGAGCAAGAGGTTTCGGTATCGTTCACCGGCGGCATTCAGTTGAACGAGGGTTTGAAGCAGCAGGTTGAATGCGGGCGGCAACGGCTCGGATTCCCGAAACAAATAGCGCATCAACTCAACAATCCGAAGTCCGATTTCGAGCTTGTCGAGACTGCGCGGGATATCGGTCAACGCGACGACGTGGCTGCTTTCCCGAAGCGTTTGCAATTCGCGAGACGGTTTGTGGTAGAATACCGCCTGGATATAGGACATGGGCTGCAGGGTCGAACCGAAACGTCCTCCCGGCAGCCGTGCACCTTTTGCCAGCACCGATGTCGTACCGCGGTGGCGGGTATACAGCGTGCTGATCGTGCTCGTCTCGCCGTAGTCAATCGACTTCAGCGTAACCGCTTCGGTGCGTATAATCCGGGAATCAGGCACCGTTACGGGCTTTTGGCGCGATCCGTTTCCTGATTGCGCATGTAGTTGTAGAGACCCTGTTCCATTGCGTGTTTGCAGCGCCGTGAAGAAACTTTTATTCAGAATCCAGCAGTTCGTTGCCGTCACGGAGATCGAGGCAAAGGTATTCTCCGTCGTGCTGTTTTTGCTGTTTCTTGGAATGGGAGTACGATACGCACAGGCGCACTGGTTTGTATCCGAATTCGAGCCGGTTTTGGCTTCACAAGACAGCCTCAACACGTCGTCTTCAGTGCTGTTTCATCCAGGGTCGGTCGATACCACAAAGAGTCGTCGCGATTCGACGGACACGGTTTCGGTTGAAGCATCTGAACGCGGGACGGAAGCGTCCACCGGACTCGACATCAACACGGCCTCGCCGGCCGAGTTACAGAGCCTACCCGGCATCGGACCGGCACTTGCAGGACGCATTATCGAATACCGAAATCACCACGGGCCGTTCAAGACCATATCGGATGTTATGCGTGTCAGGGGCATCGGAACAAAAACGCTCGAACGTTTGGAGGCGTTGATCGTGGTGAACAGGCCCTAGGAGTTTGTCGGACTTGAAAAATAGCGCCTTTGTTTTTATTGAACTTAGGTGCGATTTGCGTCGTGACAGATTTGTTGTAAATAAGGAATTTATGCCGAAAGTCCGACAGCCTCCTAGGCCGAAAAAGCGCTCTCGGCAGAGCATGACACGCGTCGACCCTCGCCGGAGCACTACGCAACTTCATTTAGAAAAAACGGTACTATAATGCCGGAGCCGCTGCCGCTGTAGCAAGCCGCAGGTTCGGCAGGTCGCGGTTCCTGAAGATATGCAATGAATAACTGTTTTCGTTGTTGTTAAGGCGTGAAGGACTATTACAAAATTCTGGGAGTTTCCAAGGGGGACGACGCCGCAGCGATTAAGAAGGCCTACCGTAAACTCGCACGTGAATATCATCCGGATCGAAATCCGGACGATCCGAACGCAGAGGCGCGTTTCAAGGAAATACAGGAAGCGTACGAGGTGCTGGGTGATCCCAAGAAACGTCGCGAGTACGACACCTACGGCAAGAATCCGTTCGCCGGTCAGGGCGGTTTCCGCTCGCAGGGAGGGTCGCGGTATTATCAGGCACCTGATGGATCATTCCACCGGATGGACCGTGATGACTTCGGCGGGTCTTTCGGCGGCGAGGGCCTTGGAGGATTTGGAGATCTGTTCAACCGATTCTTCGGCGGAGGACAGGCGGAAGAATTCAGGCAGCCGGCGGAAACCGAACTATCGGTTAAACTCCCGTTCCGAACGGCCCTGTATGGGGGTAAGGTCCGTGTCCGCTTGCCGGATGGCAAGGATGTTCGGATCACCGTTCCCAAAGGTGTCCGCGAAGGGTACCGCGTGCGCCTGAAAGGAGGTGATGGCGGCGAGCAAAACGTGATTGTCGTATTTGAGATCGAAGACGATTCGCATTTCCGAAGAGTAGGAGATGATCTTTATACGACCGCTGACATCTCGCCCTTTGATGCGATGCTCGGCACGTCGCTGAACATCAAGACCGCCTATGGAGATACCGTTAAGGCATCGGTACCTGCCGGAACACAACCCGGCGAGACGCTTCGGCTACGCGGTCAGGGTATCCAACTGTCAGACGGTACGCGCGGAGATCTCTACGTCGAAATTGCCGTCTCGATACCGGAGAACCTATCCCGGGAGCAGAAAGCTGCATTGCGGAGAGTTGT
>CAZIIP010000071.1:0-11891 GCA_964539455.1 uncultured Rhodothermales bacterium | reverse complement strand
CGCCATGTCACCTGCTCGAAGGAACCCGGATAAAGTTGCTTCGTAGCGTGACCCGACGAGCTAATTGCGTCTTTCGTGGATATCTCGTTGCCACGTGTTGATAAGCCCCGGCGTATCCCCCCGCACGTAGTCTACGGCCGGACGACTATCCGCATTCTCACGGTTCATCCGGTGTCGAATATCCGACGCCGGCAGCAAGGCGCCGTCCCGCGAAATATCGTTTTCCAATAGCTCGGGTCGCATGATGCGGACGACCGTGATGCCGGTCCAGACGATCAGTGCGAACAACGGAACGGCGGCGACGAGGTAGAATAGCGGCATGGAACTGGGGCGTTCAACGATTACTACTCCGTTCCCGTTGTATCGGCTGCCGTTCCCGGAGCAACGGGATTCTCTTCAAGCAACGGCTGAATGAGTGAATCCCGTTCCATTAGAAGGGCATCCGCCGCTTCCTGATCCCAGATGGTGCCGTCTTCCACCGGATCGATCATGTCCCTGAAGAAGACGTCCATACCGGTAAAAGATATAAAGATAAGTACAAAGAGCACTCCGACGGACAGAATCAGGGCATTCATGCGGGCGTCATATTTGAGTGCCATGAAAAACAAGACGACGAGAAACGCCTTCACGCAGGCAATCGCGATGGCGAGGGGCACGTTCAGCCGCCCGATATCAACATAGGTTGCCGTCAGCCACGTCAGGGTCGTCAGCGCAATCAGGGAGGCAAAGACGATGAGCAGCGTTCTGAACGGGACAATGTGGTGTCCGGAATGATCGCCGTTGGATGAAGGATGCTGAGACATGGAAGGGTGTCGTAAAGTGCGGATTTATCGGGAGCTTTTGATTGGAGCGAGACCTAGATGAGGTATAACAAAGGAAACAGGAAAATCCAGATGATGTCTACCAGGTGCCAGTATAGCGCCGTCAGTTCGACGGGCGTGTAGTACGCACTACCGAATCGGTGTCTGCGGGCCTTGACGATGAGCCACACGAAGAGTCCGATTCCCACCAGTACGTGGACACCGTGGATACCCGTCATCACGTAGTAGATGCTGAAAAATATGGGCAAATAGTTCATCTCCAGCCCTTCATACGCGTACTGCGCGCCGGGATAGATGCCGAGATGAAATTTGTGCGTGTATTCGAAGTACTTCACCACCATGAATACGAGCGCAAACAAAACTGTCAGCACCATGTATTGCGTGAGACGCTTTTCTCTGCCCAACTGTGCGGACCGGACGGCAAGGGCGGCGGTCAGAGACGAGGAGAGCAGCACTACGGTATTGAGGGCCCCCAGGCGCGTATCCAGCAACGTGCTCGCCGCCTGAAAGACCTCCGGATGCAGGACCCGGTAGACGATGTAGGCGACGAACATTCCGCTGAAAAGCAGAATCTCGGTGACCAGGAAGAGCCACATGCCCATCTTGGAGGCACTGAACTGCTGTTCCGAAGAGACGAAGTGATGCTGCAGATGGGAAGGGTGTCCATGGACATCATCAACCGGCGGTGCAATCGTTTCGGCCATGCAATCAGCGTGTCGGTTCAGATCCGGATGGAATGGTTAGTGAGTGGTTCCGGGAGCGTTCAGTATCAGACGCCCGGCTTTTTGGTCGAGGACGAGGGTATGGGTTCGGCAGCGGCGCCGTCACCCGAAGCGCCATCGGTGTCGAAGTAGTTTTCTATCAGATGATAGTCGTAAGGCCCACGCGTCACGACCGGTGTCTGTGCGAAGTTGTGCTGTGACGGCGGGGAGGTCGTATGTGTCCATTCGAGTGTTGCCCCGCCCCACGGCGTGGCGCCTGCCAGTGGTGCCTTTGCCCGAAAGCTTGCCAGTAGATAAACGAGTATGATCACGAAACCGAGCCCCAGGACCCAGGAGCCGACGGTCGACAGAAAGTGGAGTTGGGTAAACAGATCGATCAGGTCCTGCCGGTAGGCCCCGCCGGTTGCACCGACCGAGTAGTCGTAGTATCGCCGCGGCATGCCCCTGCTTCCCAGGATGAATTGCGGAAAGAAAGTCATGTTGAAGCCGACAAACACCAGTCCAGCGGCAATGGCGGACCACGTCTGGTTGTACATCCTTCCGAACATCTTCGGCCACCAGTAGTGAATGCCGCCGAGGAAGGCGATTACCGTACCACCCATCATCACGTAGTGAAAGTGGGCCACAACGAAATACGTGTCATGCAACTGGATGTCGACCGCCAGCACTCCCAGCATGATGCCCGTAACCCCGCCAATCGTAAACAGAAAGAGGAATGAAAGGGCGTACAACATGGGTGTTCTCAACCAAATCGAACCCTTGTACATCGTGGCGACCCAGTTGAGCACCTTGATGCCGGACGGGATGCCGATGAGGTAGGTTATGAGCGAGAATACGACCGATGACAACTCCGATTGGCCGGCAACGAACATGTGATGTCCCCAGACGAGGAAACCGAGCATCGCGATTGCCACCGAAGAGAGCGCGATGGCCTTATAGCCGAAGATGCGTTGCCGGGAAAAGGTGGTTACCAGTTCCGACATGATACCGAACGCCGGCAAAATCATGATGTATACGGCCGGGTGCGAATAGAACCAGAAAAAGTGCTGAAAAAGGACCGGATCTCCGCCGAGCGCGGGATCAAAAATGCCGATGCCCAGCAAGCGCTCGAGGAAAAGCAGAATCACGGTGATGCCGATTACCGGCGTAGCCAGCACCTGCACGATGCTGGTTGCGTACAGCCCCCAGATCATCAGCGGCATCCGGTTCCACGTCATCCCGGGTGCGCGCATCTTGTGGATCGTGACGATGAAGTTGATTCCCGTGAGAATGGAGGCGAATCCCGCCACGAAGACCGCCATCGTCATGTACAGAACGGCCCTGCTCGTACTGGAGGAGTAAGGCGTATAGAACGTCCATCCCGTGTCCACCTCGCCCACAAGAATGCCGGCGATCGCGATCAGTGAACCGATCATGAAGATGTAGTAGGACGCCAGGTTCAACCGCGGAAAGGCCACATCCTTTGCGCCGATCATGATCGGTAGCAGAAAGTTGCCCAGCGTTGCCGGAATCGACGGGATGATGAATAGGAACACCATCATAATCCCGTGTAGTGTAAACATCTGGTTGTAGGTGTCCTCGTCTACAACCGTCTGTCCCGGAGCCATCAACTCCAGCCGCACGATAATCGCCAGGAAGCCCGCGATCGCGAAAAAAGCCGCAATCGACCAGAAATACATCAGGCCGATCCGTTTATGGTCGAGCGTGAGCAGCCACGATTTAAGGCCGCGAGACTCGTTCAAATAGTTGACTTCTGCGTGACCCGGTGGTACCGCGGCCGAAACTGTTGGGGATGCATTCATAGATTCCTACAAGAATTGGGGTGCGAAAGGTACACCCTGTTATTGCAGCGTCTTGATATACTCGATAAGCGCCGTAACTTCATCTTCCGATAGCTCGATCATGGGCATGACCGGCGCATATCCCGCGGAGATCTTTGCCTGCGGTCTCAGGATTGACTCTCTGAGGTAGTTCTCGTCTACCTCAACCGTGGATCCGTCCGCCATCTCGTGTCCCGTCAGGCCGAACAAGCCCCGGAACGTCGGGCCCACAGCCGCTGAACCGTCGATGCTGTGACAGGCCACGCAAGTCTTCTGCGTGTGAAGCACCTCTCCCAGCTCCACCGGACTCAAATCGCCGATGTCCCGTGAAACGAGCCAGTCATCGAATTCTTCCTGCGAAAGTACACGCAACTCAGCGCCCATTTTGGAATGGTTCGTGCCGCAGTATTCGGCACAATAGACCTGAATGAAGTCATCCGGACCGTCGGACACCTCTTCCGCTTCAAACCAGAGTGTGGTGTATCGGTTGGGAATGACGTCATGCTTGATGCGAAACTCGGGAGCGAAAAAACTGTGGATGACGTCCCGGCTGGTCATTATTAGCTTTATCGGCCGGTCGACCGGGACCGCGAACGTATTGGTCGTCGTCACGCCGTTGGGATACTCAAATTCCCAAAACCATTTCTGAGCTCTCACCTGTATCTCATAGGCATTCGGGGGGGCTACGTTAATCTTTACAAAAGATTTGAAGCCCCAGGTAAAGGCGATGAGAACGAGAATGGTAGGGACGATCACCCATGTTATCTCCAGCAACTGATTGGGCGGTACCGGCTCCGTGCGTTCGTCACTCTCCCTGCGCCGGAATCGGAACATATAATACAGCGTGAAGCCGACCACTCCGAGAAGCAGGACAAATCCCGTGTAGATGACGAACATAAAGGGGCCGTCGACCGCTGCGGCCAGCGTCGATTTCTGTTCCGGTAGAAGACCGTACGAAAGCGCCAGGATGACCATCGCAAGGATCATCACGGTAGCAATGATACCGACTGCCAGGGCGCGCCGTTTCTCGTTTATGCGCATGTCAACTGGTGTGGGACGGAGAGATTATTGCCGTAAAACTGCCCGGCCGGCTTCCGGGATCCGCTTCGATCGTCTCCTGCATATGTACGACCATCGGACCACCGGCAGTTTTTGGCATATCCTTACAAGATACGAATCAGCTTCGTCAGGAATTCACAATTCTTCGGACCGCTCATCCTTTGTTCCCGGAGATGGGGATGAACGAACACGCTTCCGGGTCTCGGCCCGCCATAAAACGGCAAGCGCTATTCCAAGCACAAGTGCAAAGGCGCCACCGGCCAGACGCGCGATGCGCATGATATTCGGTGTATACGATTCTGCGTCCGGGTCGTATTGATAGCAACTGACAATGAACCGTTCGAGGGCGTTGCCGACCTTGCCCTCCGATGTCTCAATAAGTGCGGTGCGTAATTGAAAGGCGGGAAATTCGATTCCGTACAGGTAGCGCATTACCCGGCCGTTGCCGCTTAACAACACGAGCACTGCCGGGTGGGCATACTGTTCGATCCGGGGATCCCATTTGTACTTGAAGCCAACGGCTTCGGTAAGGGCATCGATGGCCGGCTGATTCCCGGTGAGGAAATGCCATCCGTCTTCCGCGCCTGGCCGGTTCAAGCGCTCGATGTATTGCGCTTTCTGCCGCGCCGCCAGTTCCGATGTTTCCGTTGGTGAGAACGATACGGTCAGTACACGGAACTCGGATCCCGCGGTCCATGCAATATCGCGCATGCCGGCCGTCAAGGCATCGATGACAATGCTGCAGAGCATCGGACAATCGTGGTACACAAAATTGAGGATTACGGGCGTTTCTCCGTCGAAATACTCTTCGAGCACCACTTCCGCGCCCTCGGAATCGGTAAACCGCAAGGAGAGGGGGATCTTTTCCTCCAGGCGCTCGACTACATCGACGTCGTCGAAGGCATCCGGTAGTTCGCCGGCAGGCTGGCCGGATGCCGCGAAGGTGACGATGGCCGATGCCAGTATGGTTACTACTATTCGGCGCGCTGCTTTCATGACGTTGCGGGTACAGTGTCACGCGGCGCTGGATCCGGGGATCGGCCGGCAGGCCGTTTCTGAGAGGGAACGTTCCGGACGCGTGTACCGGGACGCCCCGGACTATTCCCGGTTTTCCGTCGACACGGTTTCTTCCAGCATCAACTGCACCGCACGATCAACCGGAATCCGGTAGGTGTCGCTCTCCGCATCGACCACTCCATAGCTTTCGAGAAGACGTTGCGCTTCCAGCCGGTTCTCGATCATTTCGGGATAGATGGCCGAGGCCGCCTTTACTTCCCGCTCAGCGTCGACCCATACCCTGAACCAGAAGGTCAGGACGACCGCGACGACTATCAGAGCGGCACTCGTGAGGCCAACCGTTTTGGCAAGCAGTCCCATATCGAGCCGGTCGGGCTCGACGCCGGCGGCGACGCTTTCGGGTGTCTCGGTTGTCATGAGTAGTCTGGTATTCGGTGCAAAACCGTGTGATGAATACGCCGCGTGGTACGTCTTTCATCTCGGCCCTAGTACCGCATCCGATGTGGCAAGTTTCAGTGCATTGCCGGCCCCGCAGGCGGTGTTTCGACGTTGCAGGCAACCGCCTCAAGCGTTTTCAAAAGTCAGCGACGGCTGGAAGTACGTGTCGTTGCATGGAACGAGGCTGTGCCTCCGAACCCGAAAAACAGTTGCTCCCGTGAAGAGCAACAGATGACCGAGCCAGAGCACCAGATCGAGAATGTGAGGCGAGAATCCGTGCGGATGTGCCTCCCCCAAATCCAACGTCGGCATGGCTAGCCAGTACAAATCGACATAGTGCATCAAAAGAAACCAGACGGCCATCACAGTGAGCCAGCCCAGTCTCCGTTTGGATGTGCGCGTGATCAAACCGAAAAACGGCAGAAGGAAGTGTCCAAAAAGCAACAGCATCGAGACTGCCAGCCAGCCGTGTTCGCTTCGATGTCTGAACCAGACCGTCTCCTCCGGAATATTGCCGTACCAGATCAACATGTATTGGCTGAAAGCGATGTACGCCCAGAATACCGCGAAGGCGAACATGAACTTGCCCATGTCATGGTAATGCTCAGGGGTAATCACGTTGCCGAGCTTCCCCGTACGCTGGATGTATACGGCGAGGAGCACAATGGCCGCCAGCGAGACAAAGAACGCACCCGAAAAGAAGTACACACCATAGATAGTGGAGAACCAGTGTGGATCGAGCGACATCAGCAGGTCGAATCCGGCAAACGTCGTCGTGATGGCAAACAGCGGCAGACCGTATGCGGAGACGCGGCGGAGTGCCTTCCCTGTATCGGCGTCGGGCTGGACATCCTGGTGGATAGAGAGGAGGAAGAGCCTGCGTGAGAGAAAAATCCAGACGGTGAAGTAGACCACCAGTCGGATCCAGAAAAAGCCGGTATTCAGGTACGGCCGCTTTGAGGCAAGCAACTCGTCATAGTGCGGTCCACCGATCTCGTACAACTCCGCATGCGTCCAGTGATAAAGATCGTGCATGCCGAAAAACAGCGGAACGGCCAGGAGCGCGAGCAGCGGAAATCCGGTCATCAGAATCTCGGGTATCCGGCGCACCGTACTGCTCCACATGGCACGTGTGACATGCTGGATCATGACGAAAAACAGACAGCCGAGTGCGATCGTCAGTGTGAACACCCATCCGGTGAGGTAGGCAAAATAGAATCGTTGAGAGAGCAAACCATGCCCATGGCCGGTGAAGATGCCAAGCACGACGCCGGTCAGAAGCAGGACCAGTCCCCCGACCAGCGGGAATAGCCAGCTATTACGTCCGGTTTCGAGCCTGTACGGCTGAGGAACCTCTTGCGCGGTGGGAGCAGCCGGATCGAGCAGTATGCGAGTCAAAAGTGACATGATTGTACAGCGAACAAGTGTCGTTCAACCCCGGTCAGTTTCGGGATGCGTCGGTCAATGAAATCACCCTTGCTTCTCTCAAGGTTCTACCGTTTCGAGCGCGGCGCGCTGTGCTTCGGGCACATCTTCAAGCGATGCATGCCGGCTGCGCTGTAACGCGCGGATGTAGGCGACAATCGCCCATCGGTCTTCCACCGGAAGCTGATAGCCGTATCCCGGCATGTTTCGAATGCCGTTCCCGATCACATCAAACAGGTATCCGTCTTCCACCCCCCGCAGCCGTTCATCATGGTAAGTCGGCGCCGGGACATAGCCGTAGTCGCCCGTCATGACAATGCCCTGACCGTCTCCCGTATAGCCGTGACACATGGCACAAAAGACGTCATACCGGTCTTGTCCTCTTTCCAGCAGCGCTCGCGTCAGCCGCACGGGCATTTCGGCCACCGGTGCGCCCGAGACGTCCATCCCGGAGTAGTAGGCCGCACTGTCACGCAACAAGCCTCTTGCGATGGTTCCGGCGACCGGCGGGCGCATGGCGCGGCCGTCGGCAAAAAACGTATGGGCTTCTTGTGCGTCGAACCGCTGCTGAAAATCCATGTCCTGTATCGGATGGATCGGAGGTTTTTTCGAGGTCATCCCCTGGCAGGCCGCCATCATAAGGGAGAAAGCCGTGATCGTGAAGAGTATCGTATACTTCATTTTGCAGGTGCCGGTGATCGATGCAGGAAGCGGGATTCGTGCCATTACGTTTTCATTCGTCCGTGATCACCTCTACTTGTTTGGCGCCCAGACTTCCCAGAAGGTCGGCGGTTGCGTTGATATCGAACCTGACGTCGCGTGACTCGACATGGAGAAAAAACCCGTCGTCGGTTACGCGTTCGAAGGCCTTCGAGCCGAAAATCGGGTGATGCGGGCGTGGCAAGCCGTTCAGCGCCAGCATGCCGAACACGGCACCCAGTGCCGCAAACAATACCGTTGTTTCGAAGATGATGGGAATGGAGGGTTCGAGTGCAAAGAACGGCTTCCCGCTGATGATCACCGGATAGTCGACTGCACCCATCCACCACTGCATCAGCCAACCGAGAAATGCGCCGAATGCACCGGACAGGAAAACGATGTAGCCCAGCTTCGACTGTCCGAGTCCCATGGCCCGGTCCATCCCGTGAATAGGGAACGGACTGTAGGTGTCGAACCGGCGATAGCCGTCGCTGCGGACGCCCCTTGCCGCCTCGAGCAGGGCATGGGGATCCCCGTATTCGGCCAGTAAGCCGTAAGAACGGGAGGACGATTCCGGTTCCGTGTTTTCGACTGATGCTTCTACCGTGTCAGCCATAGAGGAATATGATGGTATGGTGATCGTGCTGTTCGGGTACCTGGTGCTATGCGGAACGGTCGGTTTCAGGCAGTGCAACGTCGGCGTCGTGGCCGTCTCCTTCATGTCCTGCGTAGAAATGCGGATCCGCTTGCGGCAGTACCGCCTTCACTTCGGCCATCGCCACCATCGGCACGTAGCGCAGGAACAGCAGAAAGAGCGTGAAAAAGAGTCCAAAGCTTCCGATGAATGTACCCACGTCGACCCAGGTGGGGATGTAGTAATCCCAACTGGATGGAAGATAATCGCGGTGCAGTGAGGTCACGATAATCACGAACCGCTCGAACCACATGCCGATATTGACGACGATCGACAGGGCGAACATGACCGGAACCGACCTTCGCATCTTCTTGAACCAGAAAACCTGCGGTGCGACGAGGTTGCAGGTCATCATCGTCCAATAGGCCCAGGCATAGGGACCGGTTGCCCGGTTAATGAAAGCGTATTGCTCGTATTCCACGCCGGAATACCAGGCGATGAAAAACTCCGTGATGTAGGCGAATCCCACCATCGTACCCGTCACCAGGATGATGATATTCATCTTCTCCAGGTGATTGAGTGTGATGAGATCCTCGAGATCGTAGACCTTCCGTGCCACCACCATGAGGGTCAGCACCATTGCGAAGCCGGAGAAGATGGCGCCACCGACGAAGTACGGCGGAAAGATGGTTGTATGCCAGCCGGGGATGATCGACACGGCGAAGTCGAACGAAACCACCGAGTGCACTGAAAGCACCAGGGGGGTGGCCAAGCCGGCCAGCAGCAGATAGGCCCTTTCGTAGTGTTGCCAGTGACGATTGGCGCCACGCCATCCCATGGCAAGTGCGCCGAAGATGACCTGCCGAACGCGCGTTTTTGCCCGGTCACGCAGGGTCGCCCAATCCGGAATGAGTCCGACGTACCAGAAGAGAAGCGATACCGTACCATAGATGGTCACCGCGAAAACGTCCCATAGCAACGGGCTCTTGAACTGTGGCCACATGAGCATTTGATTCGGGATGGGCAGTGTCCAGTAGATTACCCAGACCCGTCCCACGTGGAACGTCGGAAATAGGAGCGCACAGGCGACGGCAAACAGTGTCATTGCTTCTGCCGCCCGGTTAATGGAGGTGCGCCACTTCTGCCGGAACAGAAATAGTATGGCGGAGATCAGGGTGCCGGCGTGGCCGATACCGACCCAGAACACGAAGTTGACGATCGGGTAGCCCCATCCTGCAGGATTGTTGTTGCCCCACACGCCGACGCCGTTGTAAATCTGATAGGCCAGGAGCAGGATGAGGCCGATCAGGGCCAGGAAGGCGATCCCGAATGCGGGATACCACACCTTCGGCGGCCGTTTCTCCGCGTGAGAGGCCACAATCTCGGTGATGTTATGGAAGGACTTGTGGCCCGCAATCAGCGGGGCATCTCCCTCGGTCATAAAAGAGAGGTCCCCTTCATACGTCTTCCGTGTATCTGCCATCTACCTGTGTATGGATGGAGGCTTGTTTATGCGCTTCGGTTGTGCCGTCAGGCGTTGGCGTCTTCCAGCACCGGGTTGGGATTTCTGAGGCGCGCCAGATAGGAGGCGCGCGGCTTTACATTCAATTCAGGGAGCAGTTCGTAATTGCGGTCGTTGCCCTTCCAGGCGACCACTTCACTGTCGGGATCGTTTAGATCTCCGAAGGTGATGGCGTCGGCCGGACAGACCTGCTGACAGGCAGTCTGAACCTCCCCGTCCGCAATTGAACGGTCCTCCGCACGTGCCACGATGTTGGCTTCCCTGATCCGCTGGACGCAAAGCTGGCACTTCTCCATTACGCCAAGGAAGCGGACGGTGACATTCGGGTTTTGTGCCATCTGCACCGACACCGGCATCTCGGAGGTCCAGTCCAGGTAATTGTAGCGCCTGACCTTGTACGGACAGTTATTCGCGCAATACCGCGTGCCGATGCAGCGGTTGTAGACCATGACATTGAGTCCGTCCGGTGAATGGACCGTCGCGGCCACGGGACAAACGGATTCGCAGGGGGCATCCTCACAATGCTGGCACATCATGGGTTGCGTAATCATCCCCGGATTGTCCCGGTCGTCACCATAAAAGTAGCGGTCAATGCGCATCCAGGAGAGTTCTCGGCCCATTCCGACTTGTTCCTTTCCGACCACCGCGATGTTGTTTTCGCTCTGACAGGCGATCACGCAGGCGTTGCACCCCGTACACGTATTCAAGTCTATGGCAAGTCCCCACTGATTATTGAAGTACGGGTTCTCCTGTGTGTGTGGCTGGTCATAAGGGTCGTCGTGATCCCACAATGTGGGGTACTCGTCCCACGGTTCACCGCCTTCGAGCGGTGGCACCATGTCGGCTGCAAAGGAGGGCTGCTCGCGGTAGGTTTGGATCGAACCCATTCGGACGATCGGGCGGCCTTCCATGGACGGATGGTCCTGGGTGCTGGATATCGTGTACAGGTCGCCGGTGTCGGTTACTTCAATGCTGCGGGCGACAAACGGGCTCGCCGTGGGTCGCAAGGCGGCGACGTTTGTGCCGACACCGTTTCCCAGCGGCTCCCGGTTGCGGTTGTACACGTCGCTATCTACGACCCAGAACGGCTTGCTGTCGAAAACGCGGTCCGTTTTCAGGGTGCGTCCGTAGCCGATGGCCACGGTTACGACGTTGTCCGCGTGGCCCGGCAGTTCCCAGACCGGCAGTGTGACGGTGCGGCCGCCGACCGACAGGTTGACGGTTGATACGCGGTGGTTGGCCTTGACGATCGACCATCTCAGGCCGAGTGCTTCGCGTGTAGCGGGACTCATGATGGCCACATTGTCCCACGTCACTTTCGTCACGGAATCCGGCGCCTCCTGCATCCACGCATTGTTGGAGAACGTGCCGTCGTAGACCTTGTCATCTACCATGAAGAGGCACTCGATTTCATCTGCTGCGCCGGGCGAAATGGCCAAGAGGGCTTCGGGAGCCACGGGGCGGGCATCCTGGACGACCGCCTCATATCCGGAATCGGGAAGAAAACCGTCGTGGACCGTCTTTCGCCACTGCTCTTCAAAATCGCCTGTCAGCAGTTCGCGCCAGGTTTCGCGTACAAGTTCGTAGTCCGAGCGATCGGAGCCTGTGGCGAGCAGGCCCATTACTTCGATCTCGGATTTACTTTCGTAAAGTGGTGCGATGAGCGGTTGCATCACCGTGCGGGTGCCGTCGAAAGCGCGGCCGTCTCCCCAGGCTTCCAGCCACATGGAGAGC
>CAZIIP010000070.1:8356-11924 GCA_964539455.1 uncultured Rhodothermales bacterium | reverse complement strand
TAATGAACGTCCAGGATCTTGCCGCTGTCATCCTCGATGATAATCTGCGGGTGCGCGGACGCCACGCAGCTCGGTCGAGAATTCCATCCGGGACATCGGCTTTATCGTGCCCAAGATGCGCGTCCGGTAACCCCGTGCCGGTCTCATAGTGCGTCCAACGGACTGCACGACGTGGAAGAGATCGGCATAGGAACTGAAACGCAAGGTCCGCGACGCTTGATATACGAGTCCCGAGTAAATACCGCGTTCGTGTCGTGCACGTGATGTCCTTGAAAAAGAGTTTCCGAATCGTGACAGCCCGGAGCGCCCGAATCTCCGAACGAGAAGCGAAGCGGACAACGATTCCGAAAAAGGGAACATCGCGGCGATGGCCACCGAGGTACCGCCGTTCCGCATGAGGGCAATTTCTCCCTGGGCCGTCATGATCCCGGCGGTAATTCGGGTGAACGTGCCCAAACCGTAAGGCGCCAACGGATCCGCGATCTGGTTTCCGGATAATTCGGATGGAATGATCGATTCGGGGGTGAGCTTTCGGAAAAATCCCGCAATTCCCAGCATGCCGACACTATTTCGGGTCGAAAGGACAAAACCGGCCGTTTGCTCTTTCGCAGCATTTTGTCGCAGCCGTTCAGTTTCGGTTCGATGCAGACCGGATGTGAGGAGGTGAACGTTGTAGCGGTCATCTTCGGCGTGCCCTTCCAACCGTGCATCGACACGGCGCAGAGAGGCAAACAGCGTGAGACGAATACGCGCGGAAGGGCGCAAACCCACCGCCGCGCCACGAAGGCCGGCAGACTCGGAGGCGGAAACGGCTGTACGCAATCCGTTCCCGAAGCGCAGCGGATCGAGTACCGGATCCGCCAGTATCTGCATCCCGGCGTCGGTCCAGAGCAGCAAACCCGTCCCCGCCCGTACGGCAAAATCGCCGATCACGAGCATCCGCACGACGCCGGTTGCCCGGCGGGAAAGCGCCCAACTCGTGTGGTCGAATCTGGATCGAAAGAGGACTTTCTGCAGGCCGCTTGCCTCTCCGGGATCCTTGTCGGTCATCCAGGCCACGGCCCAGCCGGACGGAAGTAGCAATCGGGCGCGCGTGGTCAGGCGCACCGGGGTTCCTGCATAGGCACGAACCGAATCATGCGACCGAAAGCCGGCACCGACGTCCATACGGCGCATCCACGTCTGCGAGATTTCAACCGCTCGCTCTTTCCCGCCTTCGCCTGCATGCACAAACGGCCGGATTCGTTCAATGACCGCGGATGTGCACCCCCGGATACTGCGCAAGTCGGAAACGGCCGAAATCCTGCCGGTCGTTTTTCTCAGGCGGATGATCTTCTCAGCCAGCAGTGGTGAGATGCCGGGTATTTCGGCAAGTCGATCAGCATCGGCACGATTAAGGTCGAGCGGCGACGACAATAATTCGTTCAGCTCTTCCGACAGGTGCACGGAAACGGATTCGCCCGCCGCCGTTTCGTCCAATACCGATTCCGTCCATTCAGCAAGTGTACTATCTACAACCGACTGCGAAAGGCCCCTCAATGGAATGACTGTCAATCCGATGGTCACGACGATGCTGAACGGCCTATTCATGGATAAGCGGTTACGGTAACGGCCGGTGACCAGCCGAGGTAGGCATGATGATCGGCGGCGAAATCGGCTGTGATGTGACCCGAAGACAGGCCGATTCCTGCGCCAAACCGCATGGGATTGATCGCTACACCGACTCGGACCGCCAGGCGACCGGCCAGTATCGTCTCGGCGCCCCACGCGACCGATGGCGGATGTCGTGCCGGTTTTTCGGTAGCAAGCAGCAGGGAAGTCCGGTCCCGCGGTTTGAATGCAATGCCCATGCGCAGGGAAGAAGGCAGCGGCGAATCCCGCGACCAACGGGGACGGTTGACGTTGTAAACCGCACAGCCGACTGCGAAGAAGTCGGTGACATTCGTCTGAATTCCGGCAGAGATTCCGGTCGCCGTATACTTGTCACTACCGGTGATGAGAAGTACGTACCGGTCGAGTGCAATGCCGGCTACTGCACCGGCGCCACCGGGCTTCCGTTTTGGGAATCCGGCAGCCAGACGCCCCCTGAAATAGCCGAAGCCACCGGAGCCGAGCTTCTCGAGTTCAAGTCCTGTGGCACCGAAGCGCACCGGCAAGCGTATCGTAAGGGCAAGCTCGCCGAGCGTGCGCAGTCCAAACAAACGGCCGGCCGAGAAGGCCACCATCCTGCGGTCGGCTAGCCCGACCGCAGCAGGATTCGACCGGCTTCCGAAACCGGCACCCAGGGCTGTCGACGATCCGGCCATTGCGACCGTTCGGGCGCCGCCCCGGCCGTACTGGCCGGCCAGGGACGGGCCCAACAGGAGGAAACAGAGCAACCCAACCACGGTATCACGCACACACGCTCTCATCCTCCAAACGGTTTATGAGTGACGTCTCATTAGTACATGCGTAACCTCCGTCAAAACCGCGCCAGCGTTTTGCCATGATCCGCCGATTTTTGCGACTCACCGTGCTCGTGCTCTTGCCGGCATTGTCGCCTGCGGCATTCGGACAGGAGTTTCGCTGCACGGTGGACATCAACACGCGCGCACTTACCGGATCGGATTTCACGCACCTCAACGATCTCAATCAACAGATCGAGGCGTATCTGAATGACCGCAGCTGGACGAACGACACCTATCAGCGAGAAGAGCGTATTCAGTGCACCATCACGATTACCTTTACCGGAGCCAATACTTCAGGCATCGACCAGTTCACGGCGCGCCTGACCATCGGCTCTCAGCGACCCATTTACGGCACCCCCACTTCGACGACGGTGTTTCAGTTTCAGGACCAGAACTGGTCCTTTGCCTACGACAGGAATCAGAGCCTGTTCTATGATCCTGAACGGTACCATCCGCTGGCATCCATGCTGGATTTTTATGCCAACATGATGCTCGGTTACGACTACGATACGTTCAGCGAACTGGGAGGCTCGCCGTACTTCGAGCGGGCGCGGCGTGTAGCGGAAATAGCCAACGGTGCCGGCGCCGCGGGATGGAATGCGCTCAGTGACGACCGAAACAGGGGTGCGCTGATAGCCCAACTGATGGACCCGCGAATGCAGGCTTTCCGCACGGCGATGTACACGTACTATCTCAATGGTCTGGACATGTTTCTCCTCGATCTCCGGGAGGCCCGAAGTAACATTCTGGACGCGCTGGATACGATCAGGGAGGTCCATGAGCAAATGGCTATAAACCTGCCCATCGAATTGTTCTTCTCCGCAAAAAAAGAGGAGTTGACGGCGGTATTCGAGAACTCCAGCGTCGGTTCACAGGCCTACGGAATATTGCTGGAGGTCGATCCCCAGAATGCCGGCACGTATGATCGGCTGGTGCAGTAGGGGGCGGTAGTGGGTATTAAGGTGGGGACGTGTCGAAATGTGGAGGGCCGGAAGGTAATATATGATAAGGTTCAAGGGTGAGAAATCGTCTTCTCCTTCCGCAGCATGTCACAATGTAGGGCCGTGGCAGGTCGTCGGAATCCTGTAGTCGGACCTATTTGCCCCCGAATCCGGACGGTT
>CAZIIP010000070.1:0-8256 GCA_964539455.1 uncultured Rhodothermales bacterium | reverse complement strand
ACCTTGAGGTCTAAGCGCTTAACGCCGAATCACAGCCTTCGCCGGGGCAGGTCGTCGGAATCCTGTAGTCGGACCTATTTGCCCCCGAATCCGGACGGTTCACCTTGAGGTCTAAGCGCTTAACGCCGAATCACAGCCTTCGCCGGGGCAGGTCGTTGGCCACTGGAAGCTTAACGCCGAATCACGGCCTTTGCCGTAACGTTTCACATTGAACGCTACCTTACAACCACCACCCGGAATCCCCTATATGTGCTCCCGGGGCTAAGGTCCAGTCCTTCGTCGTCCTTCGGCATGTCGGCACTTCCGCCGAACGGCACGCCTTCTCCCTCGTCGTCGACGACCCATTCTGCGGCATTGCCGTCCAGATCGAAAACCGATTCCTCGCCCACCGGCGTGAAGCGGCCGACGGGATGGAGCAAGGCACCGGGCGCGCCGATGTCCTCCAGCTTGTCACGAAGCACACCGGCATCTCCGGGGTTCACGGGATAGCCTGCCCAGTGATCCAGCGTGTTCTCGCCGTCCAGACCAGCGCCGACAAGCTTCTCCATCTCCTTCAGTGTGGGCAACCGGAAAGCCTTGCCCGCTTCTTCCGAAAGCCACTCGACATAGGCCGAAGCATGCTCAAATGTCCGTCCCGTCACTGGATAGTTTCCCGTACCGGGATCGTAGACAAATGCATCGTCGAATGCAGCATATTGCGCCCTGGTGACCTCAAACTTGCCAACCTCCAGTTCTTTGTAGGTGACGGTCTCCGGGACAAGAGCACCGTCCAGATCTACACCATAGAACTGACCCAATGTCGCTGCTTTGGCCCGCTTAAGCGCGTTTTCAAGTGGAGAGTCTTTTGCGATCAGCTCGGAGTCATCGTCCTCCTTTCCAAAAAGGTACTTGTCGATCCACGCCAGATCTTCCTCCAGTTTGCGCTTCTGGTGTACATATTTCCGGAGACCATGGGGTTCTCCGGGAAAGAGAATCAACCTTACCGGCGTTTCCGTTGCCTGCTGCATCACCCGATAGTGCGACCAGCTCTGGCTGGGAGGGACATTCACGTCTTCCGTTCCATGAAAGATGATCGTCGGCGTGGTTACGTCAGGGAGGCGAAAAAAAGGGGATTTTTCGATGTAGAATTCCGGATTCTCATAGGGTGCACTGCCGAAGTAATAATTGTCGAACGTTGCCCCGAACATCACATTGCCCCAATCACTTATCCACTCGACATCTCCGGCTCCGGCGGAAGCCACTTTGAAGCGGTCGGGATACCGTGTGATGAGTTCCGTCGTCAGAATCGCGCCGTTAGACCAGCCCATGGTGCCGACTTTGTCGCCGTCTACCAGACCAAGTCCGATCAGGTGGTCCACACCATTGATGAGATCGATCCGTTCGAGCTCGTAATACTTGCCCATACCGATCGATTCGGCCCACTCGATACCGTAATTGCCGCTGCCGTGATAGTTTACCTTCAGGATGAACGCATCACGCTGAGCGAGCAAAACCAGCGGGGTCGCGTAACTCTGTCGCCATGAATCGGTGTCCGTCCCGGTCGGCCCCCCGTGAATCGATAGCATCAACGGATACCGCTTGCCTTCCTCATATCCGATAGGGTAGTAAAGAACGCCCTCGATTTCTTCATCTAGTGCTCCGGTCCACGAGACGATCTCCGTCCGGTGAATCGGCTTTTTCTCGAATCCGGGATTGAGCTTCGTAATCTTTCGCTCGCCGGTTATGCGGTCCTCGTCGAGACGTGCTGCATACCACTGCGTCGGAGTTGACGCGGTCGAGTACTGATAAGCCAGTGTCTCACCGTCCGGGCCGACCTCCAGGCTCCAGATGTTGTCTACGTGGGTCCCCGTCAGGTCGTCACGTACCCAGTTTAATCCCTGTTTCACATAGCGGGCGAGGTGGTAGCGAACACCATCGGCCAGAAGCGCCACGAAACCATCCGATGTCGCATCGAGTCCGCCGCCCAGTCCCCAATCCCAATCCAGTTCCACCTCCAACGAAGTCTCCGTTTCGAGGTCGTAGTACTTGAGCCTGGACTCCGTCGCCTGATAGTATTTCGGATGGTTGGTGACCTCGTACGTGTAGTAAAAGCCGCTTGAATCGAGTGCCCAGACGATGTTGCGCACCAGTATGCGGTTTGCTGCCTCAATCTCCGTCTGTGACCCGGTCTCGACGTTGGTCAGCCACGTCGTCGGCGTGATTTCATTGTCGAAGGAAAAGCGGAGGCTGCGCTGGTGCGTTGTGACCGCCCACTTGCCGTCGGGCGATACGGCAAGGGAGCGCATCCAGTCTTCGTTGTCGGTGACGCGAGAGGACTGTTTTTTTTGAAGATCAAAAGAGAATAGCCTAACCGGGGGCTTGTTCTCCGCATCTTCCACGATCCTCGAAGAGTCCTTGGCTTCCTTGACTTTTTGTTCGTAACGGGAGGGGGCTTCCTCAGCCAGGTACAGAATAGTATCGTCGTTCCGCCAGTCGAAAGACAGAATGCTGCGTTGCATGCGGGTTATCGCCCAGGGCTCGCCCCCACGGGCGTTGATCATCCAAAGCTGGCTGCCGGCAACGGAGTCTTTCTGGTCCGCAGCCTTTCGTGAACTGGTAAACGCGATTTTTGTACCGTCCGGTGACCATAATGGATTGGAGTGTACGTCATTCCCCCTGGTGAGCGGAATTTCGGTAGTGTCCACCAGACTGCGCAGTACCAGATTGGAAATGCGCGTCCCCTTCTTTTTGTCCATTTTGGTTTTGACCCATACGACCCAGTCTCCGTCGGGAGAAATGTCGAACGAACCGGAGCTTTCCTGCAGCAAGAGATCGTCGACTGTCCATGTGCTGTCATTTTGAGCGAGGGTGGCCGAAGGAGAGAGGAGCAGCAGACAGACGGTGATACGCCGAATGCAGGCAATTACGGTGTACATGATTAGCGGCAATTCGGGAATAATGATCGAAACACGCAAGCGCCAAATATAACACGCAGAGGCGTATCAACGGCGACTGAAGGTGGTTCCGCCCGATCAGCGTTCGGAGGGCTTCTGAACGGCTCGCTCGTGTCGTTTTTCCCGCATGATGATGTGCTGAACGACCTGCTCGAGCGAATCAAGATCCAGCGACATAACGACGCCCTTCGACTGCAGGCGGTGGTAACGTTCCATTTCCTGTAGGGCGAGCCGTGCCTCGCGGTTAGAATCCTCGACCCCGGCCCGTATCTCATTTAGACACTTGATCGCCCGCTCTCGTTCTAGTTCTCGCAGCTCGCGTACTTCCGCCAAGTCCCCTTCCCATTTAACCAGATTGGCCGTCTCCAGTTCAACGAGGAGGTCTTCCATATCGACTGTCGTAACCCGGCTCATTTCGTCGCGCATCTTCACGTCGATCACGATTTGTGCCCCTCCCATGTTGTCGAGATGTCGTCGGCTGACAACCATAAAGTCGCCGGTGCCGGATGCCCGGACCTCGTCGACAGCTTTGTCGAAATCCAGGAGCACGTGGAGTCGCTTGCCCAGATGTGTCAGGTCCGACCGTTCAACTCCCGGAACGGGAGCTGCATTTTTGGGTGCCACCGAGGCTGCATCTGAAACTTCGAGTGCGCGAACCGTCACCTCGACCTCTTCCGCAGGTTCCGGTATTTCGGGTGTTTCCTCCGGTTCGATAGCTGCCGATTCAACGGGCTCATCCAGACTTGCCGCGATTGAAGATGCTCCCCCAAAAGATAATTCAAGAACCGCCTTGGCCTCTTCCTCCGTGAGGGTTTCGCCGGAATTGCTCAGATTCAACACGTTCATAGTCAGCAGCTCTACCTGCTCCGGCGACACCTCATTGTTGAGTACACGTTGCTTGAATGCTGCGTATAGGTCGCGAACGTTTTGCTTTTCGGCTGCGTCTTCTACGACGTTGAGCAGCTGTGCACCGATGTTGTCCAGAGCCTGCTCAAGATTGAACCGGTCGATCGATCGGTAAAAGATGAGCGAAACCACACCAACAATGGCGAGTGCGACGATCAGGCCGTACTCTTGAAAAAACCGCTTTGTCATGGCATGTATGAAAGAATGCACGAGGACCCGAGCAGGACCGAAGCGGTCCGGTCCGTAATTGCAATAACGAACGGGGTGGTTGTTTCGTATACAGTGCGGGAGATTTTTCTCGCAATGCGGCGATAAGCCCAAACGGTGAGATGTCTTCACGTGCCGAAAGCGGCGACGCAAAAGGCCGCACGATAATCGCGTGCGGCCTTTTGCGTCGCGGGCTCTCGTGGTGGGTCAATAGGAGGAGAGCCACCGGTTAAGCGCACCACCAGGCAAGAAGCTGCCGGGCAATGTTCCCTCCGCTCGCTTAACCATTTGTATATAACCAAATATTAATTCAGGTGCGGCGCACCATACCCTATCGATCTTGTGGGGAAAACCCGGAATAATATGCGGTATGGTTCACCGCATCTGTAGATCAGACGTACGTCTTTTCTATTTCGCGAATGGCTTCAGGGTGGCCGATGACGGTGATCCGGTCTCCGTCCTGAAAGATCGTATCACCTCGCGGCACAAGGGTTTTGCCGTCACGGTTGCAGAGCGCGACCAGACAATCTTCCGGAAGGTCGATTTCACGCAGGGCCTTGCCGATCAGCCGTTCGGAGGGGCGTCCTTTGCGCACGTTCACGGAGAGGAACCGCTCGTCTCGCAAAAGGATCTCTTTCATCTGCTGCTCGCCTTCGGCTCCGGCCCACTCATCCGTAAACTGCGGATCGTCGACACGCTCGGCAATCTGGGCCAGGATGCGCAGGTGCTGTGCGGGATCGTCTTTGGGACTGATCAACACGAACACGGCATGCACCTTTCGCACCTCTGCTTCCGGATCGTCGGTGAGGGGATTGTTGAAGAGGATGTCGATTCCGGGCAACGCGCGGACGATTGTCAGATGAGGGGAGGAAATACCGCCGATTCTGAGATGCGGCAATGCGACACCGTGGGTGACCGGCGTGGCGCCGATGCGCGTACCTTCGAGAATGCGTTCCGTGATCTCGTCGGCCGACATCGGAAGACGTTGTGCTTCAATTTCGGCAGCGGTGTGCACCACTTCTTCGAAGCTTGCCGGATGATCGAGGTCAATTGCATGCGCGTGCGCGATCGTCTCGTCGAAAGGATCCTCCGCCCTGAGTCCTTTCTCTTTTAAGATCCCGCGCAGCTCACTGTCGAGATTGGGATCCCGGGTTCTGCCCAGCCGCTCGAATACGTGCAATACGGCACCCGTTCGGGCTACACGTTTTCGCGCGTATACTTGGTACCAAATCACTCCCAGAATGACCACCCCGAGCGAAAAGAGCATCGAAAGCCATCCCATCCAGGTGATGAGCCATAACGGTGCGATGATTCCGGCGATCGGCATCCACGGGTACAGCGGCGTGCGGTAGCCCGGATCGTAGGAGTCCAGCTTGCTCTCTCGCATGACGATTACGGCCAGCGCATTCATGGCAATAATCAACAGCTGAAATGTCGAGGCTAGTTTGGCGATCTTGGTAGGATCGAGCAGGGTTACAAAGACCAGGATGAAGGCGACGGTCACGTAGATGGAATTGTCCGGTGTGCCGTATCGGCTGATGCGGCGAAGCGGCCTTGGGAGGAGGTGGTCCCTGCTCATGGCCAGGGGATATCGTGAAGCGCTGAGGATTCCCGAGTTTCCGACGGAGGCAAATGCCAGGATCGCTCCGAACGTCATCAACACGGCACCCCAGCGTCCGACCAGGATCTCCCCAACGGAAGCGACAGGCGTGAGATCGCCGGCCAGACGATCGGCCGTGATGACACCGACCATGATGCTCGTACCCAGGCCGTAAACCACGAGGGCTGTGAGCAGGCCGAGAAACATCCCCAGCGGCAGGTTGCGCTCGGGATTCTTCACTTCCTCCGCCACGCTGGCCACCTTGGTAATGCCCATATAACTGACGACCACCAGACCGGCGGTTGCAATGATGGATCGGGATCCCGCACCAAAAAACGCACGGAAGTTGCCTGCGCTCATCTGAAAAGCCCCGACGCCGGTGAACCAGAGCAGGAGAAGTAGCAGCCCCATGACCAGCACCGCCTGTGCTACGCCGGATTTCTTAACGCCGAGGAGATTGATTACGCCGAAAATGACGGCAAAAGTACCGGCGAGGGGAGCGATCGGTATTTCCGGCAGGAATATGCTGAGATAGGCGCCGATACCGACGAGCGCGAATGCTGTCTTTAAAATCAAAGATAGCCAGGTCCCGAAGCCGCCGATCGTTCCCACGAGCGGTCCCATACTTCGATCGAGGAAGAAGTACACCCCTCCGGCGCGGGGCATGGCCGTACCGAGTTCGGCTTTTGTAAGGATTCCCGGCACAAGGAGCAGCGCTGCGATAAGATAGCTCAACGGCAAGGCCGGACCGGCGCCTGCAGCCGCTATTCCGGGCAACAGAAAGAAGCCGGAACTGAGCGTGGCTCCGGTAGCGATGGTGTAAACATCCATCAGCCCCAATTCCTTCTTGAGTCGATCTTTTTTCACTCTCGGCATATGTTGCAGTCCGGTATTTGCCGGAAAACGGGATTCTTGCAACCCGGTGTGCTTGTCCGTTTAAGCCACCGACATGGTCTCGGTTTCAATGTGTGAATGGGTACATGCTACTAATGCTTTGCGAAGAGCAGTGCCCCGGCGCTTCGCCATATCCTGCCTTGTGGCGTCATTCCGGTGTCCCGGCACGCCGTCGCCACCATTCTTGCCGGCTGCGGCACGTCTCATAAAAGGGGGCACTCATCCGTAAAATACTGCGTTCCACCAATCTGCACTTGGCAATATGTCTGCCGACAGACACAATATGAAAAGGATTGCGGTTCCGGCCGCGCTTTTCTCAGCCTGATGCTGTTGCATTGCGGCGGAGAATCCTCGACCGGTCGTATCTCTCGGCGGTTCCGGATTCAATGCTTTTCTTCCGCCGCTGGACGCAAAGGCGCTGGTCGGCTTCAATGCCTTTCACCACCCGTCGACGGATTAGTTTGCCGTAGATTTCGAGGCCGTACAATCATATGAGGTCGTACTGGAATACCTCTCCGATGTCGGCGACTCGCTACCGACGCACATCTTCTCGCCGGCCGGCTTTGAGCGCATCCATCCGGCTGTGTGTGAAACGAAAACCGCTGTATTCGATGTCACCCCCGAGCATATGTCCGTGTTTCTCGACACGGGAGAATGGAAGGTCCAACCCGCCGGGTCCACTTTCCACGTGGGTGTTTGCTGATGGCGAGCGATTCCGTAGAATGGAGTTGTTCGCTGCGTCTAACCTCCTTGCTACTCGTGGCCATGCGTAACTATCTATTGCTTCGCGCTTTTCTTTTCCCGCTTATCTTGGCCGTAATAACATCCGGCTGCAGGCGAGACGGTGATGCCGATCTCCGCGTCTCCAGCTTTTCTCCGTTGGGAGCGGTGGGTCGGACGACCAATTTCACCGTGCGTTTTAGCGCGGATGTGGCGCCGGATTCGCTGGTCGATGTGCTTTCCGAGAACCGGTTCTTTCAGTTTGAACCGACCGTTCCGGGCAAAGTGCGCTGGATTGCATCCGATGAATTGCGTTTCTATCCGGATGTACGGCTGGCGCCGTCAACCGACTATGAAGTTACGCTCAACGAGCCTGTACTCGGCCGGGATCTGGCGGGAGATCGGGTTTTCGAGGTGCACACCCCTTATCTCCGGGTGGAGGATATCTCGGTAAATTTCCAGTTCAATACGGAATCCAACGAAACGGCAGACCTTGTTGCCTCCCTATCGTTTAGTGAGGATGTACATCCGGACAAACTGCAGCAATACGTAGCGCTCGAATCGGAGGACAACCGGAGTTTCAGCTTTGAAATTGAATCGAGCGAGCCGGGGAAGGTCCTGTCGCTGACGGCAGCCGACGTTCCACGTTCGGCAATGGACAAGCGGATCCGCCTGGTGGTCGAAGAAGGGCTGCCGGCCGTTGGAGGCAGCGCCGGACTCTCCGAGCGGATCGTGGAGCCGGCGACCGTGCCCGGTCAGGAGGAACTGCGCGTGTTTTCGTTGCGTCCGGTTCGAGCATCGGCGAGCGAGGGGTATGTACGCATCGATTTTAACATACCGGTCGATCCCGACCGGGCGGCTTCGTTTTTGGAGATTGATCCCGCGATCGACACGCGTGTGACGGCACAGCATACCTCGTTGTTTTTGCGGGGTCCGTTCCGCACGGATCAATCATACAGAGTGACATTGCAGCGCGGCCTTCAGGCCATCGACGGC
>CAZIIP010000069.1:0-12013 GCA_964539455.1 uncultured Rhodothermales bacterium | reverse complement strand
GGATACACGAGATGCATCCGGTTTTGATCTGGGAAATCCCTCGGCCCACACATTGCCCGCATTTATCCAACTCGACGTCAGCCTTGGGTATTCGTTCTCGGTGGGAGACGTTATGGGTCAAGCCCGGATCGATGTACTCAACGCGTTGGCACGAAGCAATGTGCTTGATTGGCGTCTGATTCCGGTTGCCGATAACGACCGTGCCGGCTCCGAGAGCGAAGCACAGGACGTGTGGGAGATCAGGGAGCGTTACTGGTATGGACGAATTCCTACCGTTTCGCTGAGACTTTCACTTTGAGTCGACGTGCTGCCGCCGGTGCCGGTCAGCGTGACAAATAGAGATTTCGCATCTCAAAGGGCCGCTTGAAATGTTCGTCGGTAAGCTCGTCGATAAATGCGATAGCCTCGCCGGTAGATTTCATCTCGGGGCCGAGTTCCTTGGATACATTCGGAAACTTGTCCCAGGAGAATACCGGCTCTTTCAGGGCAAATCCTTTCAGGCCGGATTCGAGCATTCCCGCTTCCCGAAAATCGCGGATTTTGGCCCCCAGGATTACTTTGGTGGCAATGTTTGCAACAGGGATCCCGGTGGCCTTTGCGACGAACGGGACGGTCCGTGAAGCCCTCGGGTTTGCCTCTATGACATATACCGTGCCGTCTTTGATGACCAACTGGATATTGATCAGTCCCCGTACATTCAGGCGGAAAGCAATTTCCTTTACATACCGCTCGATGGTTGCGATGATTTCGTCTGAAAGCGAATAGGGTGGCAGCACGGCCGTGGAGTCGCCGGAGTGTACGCCGGCCGGTTCGATGTGCTGCATGATACCGGCAATCCAGACCTCCTCTCCGTCGCATACCGCATCAGCATCGATCTCCACGCCGCCTTCGAGAAAGAGGTCGAGCAGAATGTGATTATCCGGTAGCAGCCTGAGAATACGGGTGACGTAGGTTTCGACCTCTTCCTTATTGATCGCGATCCGCATACCCTGTCCACCGAGCACATACGAAGGCCGCACCAGGATTGGATAACCGATGTTTTCGGCTTCGCGTACCGCGTCGCGGACGTTCCGTGCTTCACCATACGGGGGAAAAGGAATTTCAAGTTCTTTCAATACTCTCGAAAATTTTCCGCGGTCCTCGGCGAGGTCCATCTCCCGAAAAGACGTCCCCAGAATCGGAATTCCGAGTGCATCGAGGTCGCCGGCGATTTTCAGGGCGGTCTGGCCACCCAACTGAACGATCACGCCTGCGGGTTGCTCGTGATCGACTACGTCGAGCACCTTTTCACGAAATACAGGCTCGAAATAGAGTTTGTCGGCGGTGTCGTAGTCGGTGGAGACCGTCTCGGGATTGCAGTTCACCATGATGGCTTCGTATTCCGATTCTTTTGTGGCCAGCACGCCGTGCACGCAGCAATAATCGAATTCGATGCCCTGGCCGATGCGGTTGGGTCCGCTTCCCAGAATCACGACCTTTTCCCGATCGCTTGATTCCGATTCGTTTTCGTCGCCGTATGTAGAATAGTAATAGGGTGTCTGAGCAGGAAACTCGCCGGCGCACGTATCGACGAGTCGGTATCCCGGCAGGACCTGCAATTGCTTGCGGTAGATTCGTACGGCATCTTCATCGATTTCGTCCTGCACCAGGTATGCAATTTGAAAATCGGAAAATCCGTTCTGCTTGAGGTGACGCATGAGGGGACGGTCAATCTGCTCCAGCCTGCACGACGCAATTTTGGTTTCCAGCTCCACCAGGTACTTTATGTGATTCAGAAACCAGGGATCCACGCGTGTCATATCGGTGATCTCCTCCACCGATGTGCCCTGCTTGATGGCATTGCGAATTTGCAGCAGCATGTCCCAGTATCCGCGCGACAGCCGGGCGCGGATCTCGCGCCTCGGTGGGTCCTCCATATCTCCACCGAGTCCCGAGCGACCGATCTCCAGGCTCTGCCAGGCCTTCTGAAGACTCTCGTTGAAGGTTCTGCCGATGGACATCACCTCACCGACCGCTTTCATCTGCGTAGTCAGTTCTTCCTCGGCGCCCTCGAACTTGTCGAAATTAAAGCGTGGCACTTTGGTGACCACATAGTCGATCGACGGCTCGAAACAGGCGCTGGTGGTCCCGGTAACGTCATTCGGCAACTCATCCAGCGTATAACCGACAGCCAGCCTGGCGGCTACCTTGGCAATCGGATAGCCGGTCGCCTTGGAAGCCAAAGCCGACGAGCGTGATACGCGGGGGTTGATCTCAATCGCAATCATACGTCCGGTCTGCGGCTCGAGGGCGAACTGCACGTTGCATCCGCCGGCAAACGTCCCGATCGACCGCATCATCTTGATCGCGGCGTCACGCATGCACTGATACTGCTTGTCCGTGAGCGTCTGTACAGGAGCCACCGTGACGCTGTCTCCGGTGTGCACTCCCATCGGATCTACGTTCTCGATCGAACAGACGATGATGACATTTTCGTTGGCATCCCGGAGCAATTCGAGCTCATACTCCTTCCATCCGAACAGACATTCCTCGATCAGAATCTCGTGCACGGGGGAGATCTCAAGGCCGCGCATGACTTTTTTGTCAAATTCCGCCTGTTTCCAGATAATCCCTCCTCCGGAACCACCGAGGGTGAAGCTCGGGCGGATTACGACGGGAAGTGAACCTAGCTCCTGCGTAATCTCTTTGGCCTCGAGCAGGCTTTTCGCCACGCGACTCCGCGCCTGATCGATCTCGATCTCATCCATGCGATCCCGGAACTGCTGGCGGTTTTCGGTGATCTGGATCGCATCGATGTCGACCCCTATGACTTCGATACCCTGCTCTTCCCAGAATCCCTCGTTATAGAGTGTCTGTGCAATGTTCAGGGCAGTCTGTCCCCCCATAGTCGGCAGCACGGCATCCGGTTTGTCCTCGGCGACAATCTGCTTGATCGACTCCGGGGTAAGATCGCGTAGATAGATCATATCGGCGGTCATCGGATCCGTCATAATCGTGGCCGGATTCGAATTGACGAGGCTAACATGATACCCTTCCGAACGCAGGGCACGACTGGCCTGCGAGCCGGAATAGTCAAATTCGCAGGCCTGCCCGATGATGATGGGACCTGAACCTATCAGGAGGATTTTTTCGATGTCTGTCCGCTTCGGCATACGGAGGATCAGTGAAGGGGGTGAGGAATGTCAGTCGGTTTCCGAGCGTGTCAACGGAGCCGATGCAATGGTGCGGTTTTCTTCGATGAGTTGCAGAAACTGATCGAACAGGTAACGACTGTCGTGAGGGCCCGGTGAGGCTTCGGGATGATACTGGACCGTGAAAGCGGGTATTTGTTGAAACCGCAGCCCTTCGACCGTCTCGTCGTTGAGGTTCTGATGAGAGACCTCCGCCACCGACCCGTCTATCGACTTCGCTTCTACAGCGAATCCGTGGTTCTGCGTGGTGATCTCGACCTTGCCCGTCGAAAGATTCTTTACCGGATGATTCGCGCCGCGGTGACCGACGTACATCTTGTAGACTTCCAGGTTTTGCGAGAGGGCGATAAGCTGGTGTCCCAGGCAGATGCCGAAGACCGGAATGTCTAGCTTAGCCGCCCTGCGTGCCGTCTCGACGGAATCCGGCATGGCGCGTGGATCGCCCGGTCCGTTGGAGAAAAACAGTCCGTCCGGCTGCCAGCCCAGGACCGTCTCGAGCGGCGTATCGGCCGGGAAGACCTGCACCGTGCATCCCTTGTCCCGAAAGGAGCGCAGGATGTTGAGTTTGACACCATAGTCGAAAACGGCAACCCGCAGCTTTGTCCCGGATGCAAACGTATACGGCCGGTCCGTCGTTACGCGGGAAGCAAGCTCCAGACCGTCCATGGACGGGTGCGCGCGGGCCTTTTCGATGAGCGAGTCGTCGTCGAGATCTACGGAGGAGACGATGGCGTTCATGACACCCTTCGTCCGGATATGCCGCACCAGTTGCCGTGTATCGACGCCCGTAATGCCCACCAGCCCGTGTTTTGACATAAACTGCTGCAGCGACTCGTCCGCAAGCCGGTTGGAATAGTTGTGGCAGAACGCCCGTACGATGAGGCCGGCGACCATGGGCTTCGTGGCCTCGACATCCTCATCCGACGCACCGTAGTTGCCGATATGGGGATAGGTCATCATCATGAGCTGGCCGTGATAGGAGGGATCGGTCAAAATCTCCTGATAGCCGGTCATGCTCGTGTTGAAGCAAAGCTCGCCACAGGTCTCACCAATGTGACCGATGGCCGATCCGGCGGCTACGAGACCGTCTTCGAGCACGATTTTTGCGGGAGTGTGTTGTGGACTGGTGTCTGTCATCCAACTGCGCGTGGACCATGAAGAGTGGCTATATACAAAAAATGCCTTCCCGAATGCGAGAAGGCTTGTCGCCAATGCAGGCAGCGGCACAATCGTGCCGCAGGAATTCTACGACCGGGCGAAACCGAACGATACAAGTGCTGGACGGAATGTGCTTTATTTGAAACCCAATACTGGCATAAAACTACGGCGAGCAGGAAGAAATCTCAAACCGATTCGGTACGGCGGTAGCGCTCCCGCGGATTCGTCGTCCGTCTGAATGGAGAAATAGCAATGTCGCTTTGCCGTCATCCGCATGCTGCGATATCGACGCTATGCTGCATCATGGCGGCGGATAATGCGTACCAGATGCGGTGTTGAGGGATTCAGACGACGAACAAATGGTCCGACCCCCGTCAGTCGATATTCACCGGGGATATCATGTCCGGTTGCTCGCTGCGACGATCGCCGCGCTGGTCGTTTGTATTGCGTGTGTCCGGTGGTGGCCGTATGTGCCCGAACTCGACCGCGAGGCACCGCTTTATGATGCACGCCGAGAGAAGGTCGTGACGCTTGAGATGATCGAGCCCACGCGCCAATCGAGACGTGCACCGCCACCACCGGTACCGTTGCCACCGATCGAGGTGCCGGACGACGTTGTCCTGGAGGAAGAGCCGATTGTGTTTGAGCCGGAGATCAATCTCCTGCCCGGCGAGTCGGGTGAAGGAGACGGGAGCGCCGGCGACGGGACAGGAAATGCCACTGGACCCTCCTTTGTCGCCCAGGCCGAAACGGCACCCAAGCCTATCCGTTTTGTGGAACCTGAATATTCGAGAGAGGCCAGACGCAAAAAGATCCGTGCCCAAATCATTGTCGAAGTACGCGTGGATAGCGAAGGAAGGGTGCAGGAGAGCCGGATTATCGATCGCTTTTTGCTGGATGATGAAGATGATTGGCTTCCCGTAACCGAACTGGGATACGGGGTGGAGGAAGCGGTACTGGCCGCGGCCGATCGATGGCGGTTTGTTCCGGCCACCCATCAAGGCCGGGTTGTTGAATCGCTGTCGACGCTGGAGTTTACGATCGGCGGCTGACGATACATCATTCTTTTGTTACCTCCCCCAATCATCCCGCGGCTAACCTGCCGACCCTCCTGATGGTTGGTGGTTGAAACGTTGAAAAGCGTCATCCGGCTTCTTGCACAGCTCCGGATGACGCTTTCGACTTTTCGGGCCATATCGTCGTCTTCGACCGCCGTGCCCGTCGGGTTGCGACTGAAATCTCACTCTCCAGCGTTGCTCGTCGCTCATTTGGAGTCAACAGACTACGTTGCCCGCGCCTTAATGAGTCAAATCTCAGGTGCAACTGTGACCAACCGGTTAGTGTGAACAGGCCCTAGTTCTTGCGCTGCGGCGTCACATCTTGCCAGACGGCTTCCTCGACCTCGGGTGGACGCTGCTTAACGGGCTTTCCTTGCGGAATATGTCGGGGCGGCACTTCACGCAACGGTCCGAGAATCCGATCGGCAATGCGTTTTGCAAATCGGTATCCCAGGTAGAGAACAACAGCGATCAGAAAGAGCCTTAGCAACATACCGGTTTGCCTGCTAACGGTTGTTTACCCCCTCGGGAAATTTACGACTGTCCGGACCAATCTTTCGCGATCGTCCCTGCTGTGTACAAAATCGATTGCGGATACGTTTATTCGCAGCAGCGGACCCTTGTAGCGTGCAAAATAAAAATCGTAGGCCTCGACGAGGGACGCTAGATACGACCGCTCGATTTTTGTCTCATAAGGCCGTGCCCTTTTTCGAATATTGGCCATGACGCGATCGAGATTTGCCTGCAAATAGATGATCAGGTCGGGTGCCGGAATCGTCATCTCCATGAGGGTATAGAGCGTTTCATAGAGCTTCAATTCGTCACCATGTAGATTGAGATGCGCAAATATGCGGTCTTTGTCGAATGTGTAATCGGAAACCACGAATTCGTGGAACAGATCGTGCGTCTGTAATTCCTTTTGTTGCCGATACCGGGATGCCAGATACGTCAGTTGCGTGTGAAATGCCCACCGTTCCGGATCGGAGTAGAAGGCAGGCAAGAATGGGTTTTCTTCAACTTCTTCCAGCACGGTCCCCCCGCCGAAGCGCTCGGCAAGATGTCGTGCCAGCGACGTTTTACCGACACCGATTACACCCTCAACCGCGATATAGCGCAAATGTGACGGCAGAGAGGTCTTTGAAAGGATCGTTCCGGCCTCGTCCGGTGATGCCGGTTGCAGGGATTTGGATCGGTCGTCGGTCATGTGCGAGCGTGGGCGACGGCAGGCGAAAGGCCTTCGGAGATTCTACGGACGGCCGGCGCACCGTCGCAAGCGGAGGCAAGATCGGCGGCAGATGCGTCGAAAGGCAACGGCACGTACAGGTCGGGAGCCAACTCGGCCAGCGGTTCGATGACGAATCGTCTCTTCGCAAGGGCGGGATGAGGGATTGTCAGTCCGGGGATGGAGACGGTCCGTGTCCCGAACACGAGAATATCGATGTCGATGGTGCGCGACTCCCATCGCAAACCCGGAGATCTTTGCCGCCCAAGCGATCGCTCCACTTTGTGGATGTGTTCGAGCAACCCGACCGGTGACAGGAAAGTCTCGACCGAGATGACCACATTCAAATAGTCCGGTGCCGAATCATCCGGCCGAAGCGTCATCGCCGCTGATTCGTACACCGAAGAAATGGCTGATACCACAATACGCCGATGCGCCGCGAGTGCGTCCCCGGCATGCCGGAGATTCACGAGCCGGTCTCCAAGGTTCGCCCCCAATCCCAGGTATACCATTTCGCTGTTCATCGTCCGTAACCTGTCCAGCCCTACGCTGAATCCCTTTTTCCCGAAAATGTTGCCTCCGCCCGGTCACAGGTTCCACCGACCGGCGGATTGTGTTTCCTTACCGTTACTTCGATCTCTCGAATCCGCGGCTGCGCAGCCATAACGCCTTCCCCGATCAGAAAGGCAAGCCGCTCGATCAAATAGAATGTGTTCTTCGTTACAATTCGTTTGACGATGTCGTACACCTCGGCATAGTCAACCGTCTCTCCCAACTTGTCCCGCCGGGCGGCTTCATCGAAATTGAACCGCATGACGACATCCACCTCGTATCGATTGCCTACGCGGTGTTCTTCTCTCATAACCCCGTGATGCGCGTAGAAAGTCGCGTTGATGAGACGAACGACGCCGGAAGTCTCTTTCAGGGAACCGTTGGTTGAAGTCACGATCGCTTTGACGGATGGTGCCCGGGTGTGAAATTCATCGGTGGACTCTGATGGACGGACCGGGATGTCACATGCCCATTGGGATATTCCGGCAGATCGGCAGGGCCCCTGCGTGAGGCGCAGGAAGATACGTTGCCTTCGGTCACTGATAAATGGAATTATGTTGTCAATATCGAGGTCACTCGCCGGGCAGCAGAATGAAGGGGAGCGCGCGCGAAACCTTCTGGTCGGAAACAAGGTCGGTTATCGTCAAGTCAATCTCCATCTCTCCCGCGTACGGCCGGCTGTTCAAATCTACGAGTATATACTCCCTGGAACGTCGAGAACTGCCGATGTATCGTGTGGAAACCGAGGAAGTCTCGCTCCGCTCGCGCGCCGGCAACCCTGCGCGTGAGCGGCGGCGGATTTCATAGGTCACCCGATATTGCGTTTCGTCGTTTCGACCGAAGTTCAGGTTGTAGATCTCGAATACCAATGCCAGCGGGGTCCCGGGGGTGACCTCTTGGAATGGATAAGGCGAAGAACCCGATGCACCGCGTGTAGCGACTGCCTGTGCGGCGTCCGTTACGACGTGCGGGACCGGATCGCTCATTTCGAGAACGCCGGGATCGGTGCTCAAGGCAAGCAGGCTGTCTTGACGAAACGTGCCGATCTTCACGGGAAGGCCCTTGACGGGGGCGGAGGTGGAGTCGTTGCCGCCGATTAACAGGAACTGATCCCACTGGATTCCGATATGGTAAAGTCCGCTCGCTCCGCGCGACACGGCGGTTTGTACGGGAATGGTCGAATCGTCTTCGATTGAGATGTCCGTGAGAATCAGCCGATCTTGCACGACGTCTTCCAGTGCGTAGTCCGGTGAAAATCTGGAGACAAAATAGTCAACCAGGAATCGGTCAAACCGTTGGTGACCCGACTGAGACAGCGCCTCTGTTTTGCGTTTCGATAGCCGAAGCGCGTCCGAGTACGGAGCCCAGTACAATTCCGTCCGCGTTGTCAGCCCTTCGTCCAGAAACCGTGCCGTGCGAACCGCGATGCGCAGTCGATCGGTTTCATCCATGACCGTCGAAAACTGCCTGGGCACCACACGGTCGCGGTAGGCACGCCGTTGATCGTCTTCGCTCTCGCCGGCGACGAGCGCCCGAACGGCGAAATCGTTAGGCCGCATGCGTCCCTGCAGGGCGCCGCCTGGGTCGTATTCGAAGATGGGACGATTCACCTGTTCACGTATGGACGCAACGCCCCGATCCTCCGCATAGTTGTCAATCTCCGCATACATCGCGGCGAAGTCCTGATGGATCGGGGCGAGTTGGCGATAGATTTCCTGGAGGACCGAAATCAACATCCGGGATTTTTGAAGCCCCCGACCCGACCGGGCATGTCCGAATCGGAGCGCTTCCGGCACCAGATCGGTAATACCGGCATGCTCGAAGTGGTCAGAGTCTTTCGTAAACAGATAGTTTGCGGTCCGGTCAACGGATCGGTATACCCAAAACTCCGAATCGGGAATGTCGCTGAGGTTGACGGTTACACCGGGACGTAACAACTCGCCGGCAATCGCGTTGAGCGTAATCTCCTTGCGCTCAGTAGGTTTGCCGAACCGGACATACACCTCTCCCCGGGCATCCAGCCCATGCGGAGCACCGGGATTCGGGAACTCCGCCAGAGCATGTCGGCAACGCATGAGATGCTCGATCAGGCGTTCGTTGATGGGCGATCCCGGAAGTGGATCCTGGCTGCGCAGCCAACTGGAGAGGGCTTCGTGTACGGATGCGTCAGGCCAATCGGTCAAAGCGAGGGCGAGGTCTTCCGGTACGATGAGACGAAGACGTTCCAGGTGCCGTATGAAGGCCCGGTCGGTAACTCCCCGGTCAAGCAGGTCGAAAAACGCCTCGTTTGCCGCAAGAAAGGCTTCTACCGCGCCGGATTCAAAAGCGTCCGCTATGAACGCTAATGACGCCCGGTTCCGCAAGGGATCGGTGGCCGCGGAATCGATGACTTGACGGAAGAGTGCAAGCGCCTCGTCGTATTCTTCGGACAACGAACGACACTTCCCCAGAAGAAACGCAGTCAAAGGTCTGAAAGAGAGCTTCAGCCTGGAAGAGAGCCAATTACGGTGATTCCGACTACAACGGTCCGATTCTTGGAGCGTACGTTCAATCGTCGCAAGAGAATCTGCGAAATCCGACGCCGCAGATCCGGGCGTTTGTGCAACGCAAGCAAACGAAATGCCTAAAAAGAGCTGGATCCCGCAAATGATCACGGCAACCGGTCGCAAAGTACGACCTTGCCGGATCGCGTGCTTAAAGCGATCAACAGTGTCGGACGAACGATCAATATCGACTTCATACGAGCGCATTCCATTCCACTCTCAATTCCCCTTGCGTCGGTTCCGAACGCGCTTTTGGTCGCTGTACTTGTGGTTACACAATGACACGAGATCAGGAAACGAAGCGCTCTATTGCCTTGTTAAGCCGGGAAGTAATCCCCTCCACCAGCGTGTGGTGAACCGACTCGGCAATGGTTCCGAACCAATCACGTACCGCTTCCTGAGCGCCGGAGAGAATGCCGCCGACGGCGCCGGTGCCGGACGAACGGCGCGAACTGTTCTCTCTCGTAGAGGATTGCTCCGACAGGTATGCATTCGTCATATCGCGCGAGGCGGATGAACGATTCTGGTGGCGTCCCTGCGGTCGCTCTTTCGAGGAGGATTGAAACGTTGCCAGAACGCCCCCCACGACGAATCCGGCAAGCACTGCAAACAGCACTGCCGAACCCGGATGTTCGCTTACGTATCGCTGGAGCGCAGCTTTGGTGCGCCGGCGATTCTTACGCTCATGGAAGCCGTATTGCATGCATTTTCGGGAAGCGGTACGCGAATAAGCGCACTATTGCAGGGGGCTGCCTCAATTACGCCGAATCAACGCACCGAGAACGACGCCGATTGCAAACGCGCCAAGTATCGTGGTAGTCGGATTGGAGCGTACGAAGGATTGTCCTTCCTCATAGGCCTTTTTGGCCTGATCCGACGCGGTGGAAGCGACTTTGTTGAGTTTCTCGCTGTATTCCCCGGCAACTTCCTGGAACCGCTCGACACCGTCACTCACATACTTCTCGACATCCTTGGTTAGCTTCTCGGCCACTGACTTGAGCTTTTCTGTTTCCGCCGCAAGTGTCTTGGACTCTTGCTCTTCGGACGAGAGGTCTGCTTTGTCGATCTCGTCATTAACCATATCGACGGTAGTTTTAGCTGATTTCGCCATAATATTTGTACCTCTGTCAATAATAAGGTGAGTAAAATAGACTGACTTGAGCCGTGTCTGATGTTTATTACAGAGAAGTACACACCAAATGTTTCGACTTTGTCCTTTTGAAATCCAATTTTCCGCATGTGTGCGCGCTTTTTTAAGAAAATGCGGTAGCGGAGCACCGATCTACAAGAAACAAACGAAGACGAATCTAAGTTTGCCGCTTGCCCTGTGTAAGGCAAGCGTAAAAGAGAATTTGCATATGACGTCCGCAGCTCCAGGTAGGCTCCGGGGCATGTTCCGACTCGGATGGTTTCTGATCATGTCGGTTTTGATCCCTGCCCTCGCCTCGGAACGTGCGACTGGTCAAGCCGGGCATCATTCGCCGGAGGAAGTCTACGCTTCGGCGTTCGATCTCTATGCAAATCGTTTCTACGAACGTGCCGCGGAAGCTTTCGGCAGCTTCAGGTCTGCGTATCCGGAGCACCCGCTTAATCCGGAAGCGTTGTACTACCAGGCGGAATCTGCGTTGGGCGCAGGGCTGGAAGATGAGGCGACGCAACTCTACATCCGATTCTACGAGCGCTTTCCAATCCATCCGCTAGCCTTTCAGGCGCGCCTTGCGCTGGGACATTATTTCCTCGAGCAGGAACGGTACGACCGCGCGATTGACGCTTTCCGATCGATTCTAAATGATGATCCGGACCGCGAAATAGCGGCCAAGGCTTACTACTGGATGGGCGACGCCGCCGTCCGATCCGGCGATCTGGAAAGTGGGCTTGCCTATTACGGCAACGCCGCCGACGACTACAGGGAAACGTCCTCGGCACCGCTTGCACTCTATGCGATCGCCTTTGCCTACTCTCAGGCCGACAGGCCTTCGGAAGCGGCCCGGGCATTCGAAACGCTTTCAGGTCGCTACCCGGAGTCCGGCCTGACCGGAGACATCGGTCTGGGTCTGGCCGAGTCCTACTATGAGATCGGAGAATACGATCGCGCGCTTGCCGAGATTGAACGGCGGTTGCCCGATTTGACGGGAGATGTCGAAGAGCGTGCGACCTTTCTGATGGCCGAATGCTACAACCATTTGGAAGAGCACGGCGAGGCGATCGTTTACTATCGCCGGTTTACCGAACGCAATCCTTTCAGCCGGTATTTCCTTCACGCGCTATACGGATTGGCCTGGAATTACC
>CAZIIP010000068.1:0-12035 GCA_964539455.1 uncultured Rhodothermales bacterium | reverse complement strand
TCGATCGTCTTTTCGAAGTGGAGCCGCTCCGCAGTGTCCTTCTGGTGCCAGATGCGCACGCGTACCACCCCGTCGTCCCGGGGTGAACATCCGGCCAGACACACCACCAGCAATCCAGGTATCACCATGCGGATCACGTCCCTGAGCCGTCCGTAGGCAGGCATCGTTTTGTGCTTCAGTATCCGTGTCATGGTCCAAGCTCAACAACTGCACCGGAACCGGCCGGTAGTATAATCTCACGATCCGTGCCCGGGGAGACTGAGGCTTCGCCGTTCACAAGGAACAGGATGCTTCGAACCTCACGTCTATCCGGCACGGCAACGTTTGCTTTGCGTTCGCCCGGATTCAACACGATCCACAAGGTTTCCTCTGCAATGGAGCGCAAGAATGAAAACACCCCGGCCGCGTCATCCGCGTCCGCTACCGAAAAGTCGCCCCTGCGAAGTGAAATATGGTCGTGGCGCAGTGCGGAAAGTGTACGGTAAAACGCGAAGAGGTCATGATCGAATGCCACGGAGTCGACCGGCCGCGAGAAACCGCGCGGATCGAGCGTCTCCGGTTCATACGTAAGATCGGGCCAAATCATCGGTTTTCGATCATCTGGATCATCCGCTCCCCACATTCCGGCTTCCGTACCGAAGTAAAGCACAGGGGCACCAACAAAAGTGTACTGGAAGAGCGCCACCAGTCTGAGCCTGGCCTTTTCCGCGTTGTTGGGTGCACGTACCAGATACAGATCCGAATGCCGGGGTGAAACCGTGCCGAATTCATCATAGTCGAACCGATCCGGATTCCTGTAGGCGGTCGCCCTGTTGACGATCATGGAGGCAAGCCGGTCCGTATCGTGTGATTCGATGATGTTCTGGTGACTGAATCGATGCTTGTCGAGGTAAACGGCTTGCCGATCGACCAGGAGGCCGGCAAACTCCGAAGGCGAAATTAACCCATCTATGAGAAAACCCTTCACGGGAAGAGCAAAACCGTAGTAGTTCATTGTCGCGGAGAATCCACCTTGCTCGAGAAAGGCACTTGCATCGTTCCAGATCTCGGTAACGGTGTAAACTTCCGGATTGATCTGCCTGATGGTGCGGTTCCACTCCGTCCAGAATCCAATTGGCACTTCCTCAGCCACGTCCAGACGCCAACCGTCGATCCCGTCCACCGGATCACCGTCACCGTCGGGATCCATCCATCGACGCGTCGCCTCCAGGATATACTCCTTCGGTCCAGGGTGCAGATTTTCGCCCGATTCTGAATTTGCGAATTCGGGAAGCGTCTCCACTCCCCACCACGCCTTGTATGCAAACTCGTCCGCCGCCGTAGCCGGGTCATCGAACGATTGGATGATATACCAGTCACGATAGGGCGAATCCTGCTGGTTCCTGATCAAATTCTCGAACGCAAAAAAGCCCCGGCCCGTGTGGTTGAATACGCCGTCGATCACGACGCGGATGCCCCGCCTATGGGCTTCCTCTATCAGATGGAGGAACAGCCGGTCCGCTTCGGTCCAGTGCCAGGTATCCGGATCAGCCGTTTCGGTTGCCATCAGCGCGAGATCCGCCTCCGGATCCGGTCCGAAGTACGGATCTACGTGGTGAAAGCTGTTGCCGTCGTATTTGTGCAGGGAACGGGCATAGAACACCGGATTGAAGTAGATCCCCGTGATCCCAAGATTTTCAAGGTAGTTCAATTGGTCGATAATGCCCCGGAGGTCTCCTCCGAGTCGCCGGTGAAACACACCGTCTTCGTAAAAATCGCCACCCATCTGTCGTTCCCACGGCGCACGGCGATACCACTCGGTGATCCAGGGCGTCGGTTTCCAGCTATCGGGAATGATGTCCGGAAATTCGAGGGAGGCGCGTGTAGGATCGTTGTCGGGATCGCCGTTTCTGAAGCGCTCGGGAAAAACCTGGTACCACACAACGTCTTTGCTCCACTCCGGCACCATCCCTTCCGAGGAAACCGCCATTTCGCGGCTTTCCTTCGGCGGCACGGATGCATCGGGACGTGCGCATCCAAAAAACAGCACGCCCAGGAGGGAAATGAGCGAGAGTTGTCGAACAATACCAGGCGGCATCATGGGTTCCGTTTAGGCAGCCACCGGGCTACCGAACCTTCAGAATTTTGTTGGTGGAAACTTTCTTTCCAGCGGTCAGCCGGATTATGTAGACGCCCGCAGGCAACGAACCAGCCTGCCATTGTACGCGATGCTTGCCCTGGTCCGCATTTTCATCCAGCAGCCGCGCGACCTTTCTTCCGAGGATATCGAACACGTCCATGCGCACATGACCGGGGCTTTGAAGTGTAAAGACAGCGGTTGTTTCGGTCTCAAACGGGTTTGGATACCCCCCACTCAATCCGGATTCATTGAAAACAGGCCCGTCCGCTTCTCCGGCCACCGTGAGCAGATCAGGCTCCGGCCACTCCACACGACGGGAAGTGTACAAATGAAATTCACCGGGCATCATCGAGACCATCGTCGACGGATCTGATACGTCCAGACTGTCGCGTTCGAAAAAGTCGTACCACCATCCCGCCGTCTGGAAGTCAATAGCCACGTTGTGGGATTCAACACCGAAATTACCTGCGATGACGACATTCATTTGCGGGTGGGAGAGCCGTATCGTTCTGCCCGCCACACCCTGACCGGTATTCATTTCCACCTCGGTGTCGCGACTTCTGAAAACGGAATGATTTTTCCGCAGTCGTAACAACTCCGACCATGTCCGATAGAGCTTTATTCTCAATGGATCATTTGCATATTCCCAGCGGATGGGTTTGCGATCCAGTTTCGGCGGTGCGGTCGGTGGGCACTCGCCTAACCCGTCGAACGGGCGCAGACACTCTTCACCGTCCGGTCCGTAGCCGTACCCCAGTTCACCGAACTGCCACAACATCTTGGGTCCGGGGATCGTCAGAAAAAACGCCCCGACCAGCTTCATGCGATCGAGGGCGACGGGCAACCGCTTGATGTCGTAGGCACCCGATCGAACACCGTAAGCCCGGTTCCGATACATGAGCCACTGCTCATCGTGGCTTTCCATGTAGGTTACCTGACTCGGCATCTCGAAATTTCGATTCTTGTAGTAGACGTCCGTAAGATCCGACGACCAATTTGACTCATTCAGATAGCCGGCGGCTGACTGGCTGTATGCGCGGTTCATGTTGTGCCACAGTAGCATGCCGGGCCTACCCAGATTATGTCCGTAGGATGCCAGCGCGCGCTCCTCTCGTGGATCGGCAAAGTGCTCGAGAATAACGAATGCGGTGGAGTCGACCTCCCACATCCGGTCTGCCAACCGTTGCAGCAGCGCGATTCTGCTCGCGTCGTAGGCGCCCCAGCGGGCCACATTGCCGCCACTTTGTTTCTGGGTAAATCCTTTCGACAGATCGAATCGAAAACCGTCTACCCGGTATTCCTTCAACCAATATGAAATTACCCGGTCAATGAACCGTTGTGTGAGACTGCTTTCGTGGTTGAAGTCGTAGCCGACGCTGAACGGATGCGTGGCCTCTGTATTGTACCAGGGATTGTCGGAGGTGGGAGGTCCGAAATCACCGCTGTTGTACAGGCGCACAAGTGGCGAGCGACCGAAAGAATGGTTCAATACGATGTCGAGAATCACCGCAATGCCGTTCTCGTGACAGGCTTCAACGAAGCGTTTCAAATCTTCAGCCGGCCCGTAATACTTGTCGGGTGCGAAATAAAACGCCGGATTGTAGCCCCAACTGCTGTTCCGTTCAAACTCCATGACCGGCATCAACTCGACGGCATTGACGCCCAGATCTTTCAGATAGTCCAGCGTGTCGACAAGCGTGCTGAAATCGTGGGCCGCCAGGAAATCCCGGATGAGTAGCTCGTAAATAATCAACTCATCCTGTAGAGGGCGCTGATAGCCGGTATCAGACCATGAAAATGCCGGTTTCCCGGGCTCGAGCACGGATACCGTAAACGGTGTTCGTTCCGACGGAAACGGAGGCAGGTTCGGATAGGTCGTCGCTTCAATCTCGTCATCTTCCGGCGTAAGCAACTTCTCCGCGTAGGGATCCGCAATTTGAATATGGCGATCGACCAGATACTGAAAGGACACTTCCGATCCGGGCACGAGATCTTCGAGCACAATCCAGAACCGGTCTCCGTCCTCCGAGGTCGTATCTCTTTTCAGCTCGAAGTCCGGATGTGCCGTCCAGTCATTTTCCTCCAGCAGCAGGTGGACCGATTCCTTGCCTGGGGCGCGAAGCACAAGCGTAGCCTTGGACGGATCTTGCGAATCGTAGGTAATTCCGTCCTTGATTCCCGTCGGCGCATCCGCAAATACCGAGCCGAATTGCGCGGTGACGGTTCTGCCCGCCGGATCGGTCGCGGACAAGAGGACGCGCGTGCCTGCAGGAAGCGGGCCTTCAGGTCTGAAAGAAAACAATCCGGTCGACAGATCGAGCGAGTCCCGGCAATCATACACCGTTCCGTCTATCTCGGCGGTTAATTCTGCCAGGCTGTCGGCACTGAGTATCCAGGCCCTGTAGCGGATTACGGTCTCTCGATTCACCGGAAGTGCCACGGGCTGAAAGATGGAGAGCGGTCCGACTTCGAGCACGGAGTTGTAATCCGGCCCGGTCTTTTCGGGATTCAGGGGATCGGAAAACCACTGTCGGTTTGACCCGTCGGCACTGCGTTGAACGTGAATCTTGTACTGATAAGTCCGGCCCGACGCAAGTCTTTTGCTGTAACGAAATTCCGACAGGGAATCGATCCATGTCATCTGTGACGGATCATCGACCGGTATCCGACCGCCGATGTTGTTGCCCCACCCGTTGAAGTTCCCGGGGAGGAAGGCGCGCACGATCGATGTCCGTGCTTCGGCATCCGGGAAATAACTGAAGTGCACCGTTAGGGAATCGCCGGCCGGCAACGGCGTCGAAAATACCAGGAATACCCACACGATCATTATGCACGGATGTGTCGCCGCTACTGAGGGGCGTTTCCTGGTGATCCGGTCGGTCATGACTCCGGCACACTGGTTTCCCGAACGATCAACGCCGGCGAAAAGACCGTCGGTGCGATCTGCGCGTTACCGTTCGACATGGCATCGAGCAATTTCCCGACGGAGACGCGGCCGATGTCGTACATCGGCTGGCGAAGCGTCGTAAGCCCGACATATCTGCTCACCATAATATCGTCGAACCCTACAACTCCCACTTCCTCGGGTACCCGCAAGCCGGCTCCGCGGAGTGCGCGCAGGGCACCCAGCGCTTGCATGTCGGATGTAGCAAATACGGCGTCCGGGGGATTGTCGAGTGCGAGAAGGCGGACCATGGCTTCGTGCCCGAACGATTCGTTGAATCCATGCCGTTCCGCGTCGGTCGAAGCAATGACGAGTGATGGATCGACGGGCAGTCCCGCTTCCCGCAGTGCGGCCACATAACCGGTCTTTCTTTCCGCGGCAGGTACGGATTCCGGGTGACCCATAATCAGAGCGATCCGGGAGTATCCCTGCCCGACCAGGTGCTGCGCGCCGAGCCTTCCGCCTTCCACCGAATCAACCGCTACCGAATCGAACTCCCGGTGTACCGAATCGACCAGGACGACGGGTTTGCCCGACGCCTTCATTTTTTTGACCAACTTCGAACCGAGCGGATAGGAAAACACCAGCGTTCCCTCCGATCGTCCACGCTGCATGGCGCACTGAATCTGACTCTCCATGTGATCAGGCGTCGATGCCGAATAGACGAGTAGCTCGAACTCGGTTTCCATGAGTGCATCCTGAATGCCGCGAATAACTTCGAGGAAAAAGTAGTTCGTCAGCATCGGAATGACCGCCGAAATGAGATTGCTCGTTTGGCTTGCGAGACTTTTCGCGGAGACATTGGGCTCGTAGTTCATTTCGGCGGCGATTCCGAGCACGCGCAAACGCGTTTTCTCCGATATACGAGGACTTCCGTTGAGGGCCCGTGAGACCGTCGCTATGGATACGCCCGCCCGTTCCGCTATATCGTAGATCGTGACTGCCAATGAACTCTTTCCGCCTGAATCAGGCACCGTTAGACCGCAATGTAAGCGCTTACAAAATAGTCCCTGTCACTCTGGCGATCAACCCTGGTTGTCACCGGGAGATCGCGGCATGTGCGGCACGTCAGGCCTGTACGGTCGTCTCATCCCATTGCTCAATCGTCTCGATCACGGCATCCACGATCTTGTCCTCATCGATGGTCTTGACGATCTTGCCCTTGATGAACAGGTGGGCCCTTCCGCGGCCGCATGCCACGCCTAGATCGGCACCCGCCGCCTCACCGGGTCCGTTCACGGCACATCCCATCAGTGCCACGTTCAGGTCTTTTTCGAAGTTGCGGGCGTTGACGGCCTCCTCCACCTCTTTTGCGATTTTGAAGAGATCGACGGCAAGGCGTCCGCAGGTCGGGCAGGCGATGACGTTCACACCTGGTCGACCCAGGCGCAGCGCCTTGAGGATTTGATGCCCGACTTCGACTTCTTTCCGCGATTCCGTCGTGAGGGAAACCCGGATGGTGTCTCCGATCCCGTCGGCAAGCAGCGAACCGATTCCGATGGCACTTTTGATGGTCCCGCTTGCCTCCGTCCCGGCCTCCGTTACACCGAGGTGCAGCGGGAAATCGGTGCGTTCGGCGAGCAAGCGATAGGCACGCGTCATGAAGAATACGTCGGAGTGCTTGACGGAGATCACAATGTCTTCGAACCCGTTCTTTTCGCAGATTTCGACATGCCGCATGGCGCTCTCGAAGAGTGCCTCCGGCTGGGGGTAACCGTATTTGTCGAGGATGTCCTTTTCCAGCGAGCCGCTGTTGACGCCGATCCGAATCGGAATTCCCTTCTCTCTTGCAGCGAGGAGCACTTCGGCTTCCCACTCGGGCTTGCCGATGTTGCCGGGATTGATGCGGACCTTTGCAACGCCCGCCTCGATCGCACTGAGCGCATACTTGTGATTGAAATGGATATCGGCGACGACAGGGACATTGGAACCCTGTACGATATCGGGCAGCGCATCCACGTCTTCCGGCCGCGGAACGGCTACACGCACGATATCGGCTCCGGCGTCGGCCAGACCGTTGATCTCAAGCAGACAGTTTTCAACGTCATGGGTTTTTCCCACCGTCATCGACTGAACGGAGATCGGTGCGCCGCCGCCGATCTTTACGGGACCGACCATCACGGCTCTCGATTTACGTCGGGGTCTTTCCATTACTTTCCTTACCGGTTGCGTGCGCGAGGGCGTGATACAACATCCGCATGCGCGATGTTCTCAGTCGGCTGCGGGATCTCTCAGGCGCAGCCGGGCAATCACCGGCCTGTGATCGGAGAGCGCCCTGCTGACTTTCGGGACATAGGCCTGCACGATTTCCCAGTTTTCATCGGCCAGAATGAAGTCGATCCGCACCAAAGGCAAATCCGCCCGGTAGGTGCCGCCCCAACCGCTTCCACCGACCGCAAAAGCATCCTTCATGCCCCTGGATATTTGTCGGTACGCCCAGTTGTGTTGCGTGCCGTTGAAATCACCACTCACAATCACCGGATCGGTTTCCGCCTCGATCATCTCACGAAGTTGTTCCGCCTGATGGGCGCGTCTCAAATAGGCATCCCGAGCCGTAATGATGTAGGGTTCCCAATAAGAGCCGTCGAACACCCGTACGCTATCGTCCGCCCAGGGCTTTCGGTAGCCGTATGTCCAAAGGTGCAGGTTGTAGTGCACAATTCTGCGCCCGTTCCAGCGCAATACGCTGCGCATGCCGTAGCTGCGCACCTTTCTGTCCAGCCCGACCTCGTCGAAGACGATTTCACGTTGGTCGATAATGTCCAGACGGGAGAGCGTCGACTGATACCAGTGCGCATAGCGGGGCTCATCGGGCCGAAAGGCAGGTAACCGAATCCGATAGCCCAGTGAGTCGATCAACGGATAGATTTTTGGGAACGCGCGCAGCCGGTCGGGATTCCGAGCAATGGTATAGATAGTCGCCTCTTGCAGACCTATGACGTGTGGCGTGTGGCGCGTGACGAGCGCGAGCATTTCCCTGCTGGTCGCTTCACTTTCACCGGTACGCGGAACGTTAAACGTCATGAAGACGAGATCGTCCGGCGACGAGTGGTCAGGTCGCGTAAACCGGGAAGGATGAATAAAGCGGACTGCGAGCAGCACGAGCAGTATGGAATAGGCGACCAGAAGCCATCGATGCGCACGAAACCAGACGACCAGGCTTATCGCCACTACCAGACTCACGGCAGCCAGAACAGGCAACAGGATTGCAGCGAGACCACTCCACCAGTAAAGGCGCGGGTGGATATATCCGGCGAGATAACCGACAACCGTTGCGGCTCCCACGATGGCGGCGAAGACAAGCCAGAGCCACCGCCCCAGTCGCTTGGGGAGCGAACGTCTCACACCGCGTCTTCTGTCAAGGGCTGCCATCGGTCGAGGGTACTCCTTAACGGTTGCTTGCTTCGTAGAGCGTTCGCTTCTCTCGTTCCGTCAACGAATCGTAGCCTTCTGAGCTAATCTTGTCGAGAATGCGATCGACCTCGGCATCTCCGTCCAATTCCTCGTCCCGTTCCACACGATGCGTCTCCCGATCCTCACCTTTCGGTCGGCCGGCGAGCCAAGACTCCACGCGCTGAAGGAATCCACCGCTTTCCCATTTCTTCGACCCGCCGGAACGGGCCGGGCGCGAACTGTTGCCTCCTCCCATCACCGACCTGGCATAGATGAGACCGAAAACGGCACCTCCGATATGGGAGATGAAGAAAGTGCCTCCACCAATGCCGAAGAGCACATCCAGCACGAGAAAGACGATCAACGCGGTACGGAGCGGCACCATGCCGAAAAACAGCAAACCGATTCGTTTGTGCGGGAAATGCACGGAAACAGCCGTAATGACGCCGACTACCGCTGCAGATGCGCCGTAAACGGGACCGGCAAACGCAGGATGATCCGTCGCGGACAGAAACGCTCCGATCGTGAGAAGTGCCCCGGCCACGGCTGCGCCGAGGTAGGAGACCCACATCCTGCCGGTGCCGAAGAGCTGTTCGTACTCTTCGCCCAGCCAGACCAGCCAGAACATGTTGAACGCGAGGTGAATCAGCCCGAAGAACAATCCCCTGCCCGGTAGGTGCAGAAAACTGTAGGTCAGCACCTGCCATGGACGGGCAAGCACGTCCGGAAACGCAGGATCCAGTGCGAATGTGCGGGCCAAAACGGGCGATCCTGCGGCCGCAGCCACGAGGGCAATCAGGAATACGCCAATATTGATCGCCAGCAGATAGCGTAGTGCCGGTGGTTTCACATAGAACCACCGACGCAACCGAACAAGCGGATTCTCCTCTGTCATCGCATCTGAAGAAGCATTACACGACCGGGAAGATCCCGAAATCGGACGTCAAAAAGGCATCGTTCTATCAGGCCGTATCGGCAATTTACCCCGCCAGTAGAGAATCAGCAGCAGCCCGAATGCCATTCCGCCCAGATGAGCAAAATTGGCTACGCCTTGTTGGGTACCGCTGACACCTGCCCACAAATCAATGACGGCATAGCCAATCACCAGGTACTTGGCCTTCAGGGGAATAGGCGGAAAGAGCAGGTAAATTCGCTGGTTCGGAAAAAGCATTCCGAATGCCAGAAGGATACCCATAACGCCCCCCGATGCTCCGATGGTCGGATAAACGGCTCCGGAAAGCCACGCGACCGTAAGCTGCACGAAAGCGGCTCCGATCACACTCACAAAATAATAAGTAGTGAAACGTTGCGAGCCCATCGTGTATTCGATGTTGATGCCAAACATCCAGAGGGCGAACATATTGAAGAAAAGGTGGCTCAAACCACCATGCATAAACGCATAGGTGATGACCTGCCATGGATAGAATCCCGGAACCCGAGCCGGTCCGTTCGGAGTGTCGATGGTCCCGGGGGCACCGACCGGCCATAGAGCGGACCATTGCATCAGCCAGTCCTGCAGAAACGGCGTCATCTGCGCCAAAAAGACGAGTCCGTTGATGATCAAAAGATTTTTGATCACCGGCGGAAAAACGGAAAAGCGCGTTTGAAACTGGTACGAATCTTGGTACATCCGGCAGTATCCTGCGTATCAATCGGAACGGACGGCTATGTTCGGGCGCCTAAAAACGGTGCATAATGCGACCGGTTGCAGCCGGAAAGTCCGTATCTATGAGGCTAGTGAAGGAACTAAAAACGGAGCGAGCGGGGTTTAGGTTGCAGTCGGTGGTTTTGGCCGACCAATCCACCCGATAAATGCGTCGCTACGTCAAGATGGTGCTATTTGTTGCCGATAGTCATCTCGGAAGGTCGCCCGGCGAACAGGATCGCCGCGTCGAGCGACAGTTGATCGGGTGCCTCGAGCGGCAGGCGGACCGGCTTACGGCACTCTACATCGTCGGCGACTTTTTCGAACACTACATCGAATATCGCCACCTGGTCCCGAAAGGCTTTGTTCGTTTGCAGGGATTTCTGGCATCCTTGACCGACAGCGGCTTGCCCGTTTTTTATCTCGCAGGCAACCATGATCCTTGGCACCGGGATTATTTTGAGCAGGAGATGGGCATTCGGGTAGAACCGGACGCCATGCGCGTGTCGCATTTCGGGAGACGTATCTTCATCCATCATGGTGACGGGCTGGACAACCGCTCCCGGCGTTATCGCCGGCTCAAGCCGCTGCTCAGACATCCCTTGCCCGTGTGGGTTTATCGCAGCCTGTTGCCCGGAGACGCCGGGATGTCGCTCGCAAGGTGTTATAGCCGCTCGTTTCGAACGGAGGTGCCGCTCCCTGAATCCGCTGAAGCGTTTCGGGGCGTTGCACGCGGGATACTGGAAGATCAGGAATCCGACCTGGTGGTACTCGCCCACACCCATATTGTCGACTATCAATTCTGGGAATCCGGAGAGTACCTGAATCCAGGCTGCTGGTATGCCGATCAAACCGTGGGCATACTGGACGGGGAAGGGGCACGTCCGGCCCATTGGACCGGAAGCAAACTTGAACCGCTACGGGATTAATCCGTATGTAATTGGATGAAAACCGAAGGCTTTTTTAAATGGCCAATTTCAACTATTCGGACAAGGAACTGAACGCCTATTTTGAAGATCCTGAGGCTCGCAGGCGACCGAATCGCAAGCGACCGAAAGAAATCGCCCGCAAAATCGTTGCCGGAATTGCCTCTTTTTCCGTGATTGCCGCATTGATCGGCATATCGATCGCCCTCTATCTGGCTCAATATACGCCGTCGTTCGAGCAGCTGGAGAATCCGGAGGTGAGTCTCGCAACCGTGGCCTACACGGCCGACGGAGAGGTTCTGACCCGGTACGCTTACGAGGATCGAACGCCCGTTCCGTACGATTCCATATCACCTCACGTAATCAATGCGTTGATCGCCACGGAGGACTACCGTTTTCCGGAGCACTGGGGAGTGGATGTATTCAGGACTTTCACCGCTGCGTTTGTTTACCCGCTTTTGAAAGGCGAACAGCAAGGAGGCTCGACGATTTCCCAGCAGCTGGCACGGAATCTCTACAAACAAATCGGTTTCGAAGTTACGCTCACGCGCAAGATCAAGGAGTGGATCACCGCAGTGCAACTCGAGCGGGCGTACACGAAGCAGGAAATCATCGAGATGTATCTCACCACGGTACCTTTCGGGCAACGGACTTTCGGTATCGAAACCGCCGCACAGACCTATTTCGGTGTTTCCGCCGGCGAGTTGACACTGGAACAGGCTGCCGTTCTCATCGGCATGCTGAAGGCGACAACCGCCTACAATCCCGTCCGAAATCCTGAACGATCACTCCAGCGCAGGAACATCGTCATTAACCAGATGGAGCGCTTCGGCAATCTGCCGCAACACGTGGCCGACTCTGCCAAGACAAAACCACTGGAACTGGATTTCACACCCGTGACGCACACACAAAATCTGGCACCGTTTTTCGCCGAGCAGGTCAGGCTTTTCATGGACAAGTGGGCGTCCGAAAACGGCTACGATACATACACCGACGGGCTCGTGGTAT
>CAZIIP010000067.1:0-12237 GCA_964539455.1 uncultured Rhodothermales bacterium | reverse complement strand
GCCCACCGTGATTCAACACCGTCAGGTTTCGGATGTATTCACGGAAAACCGCCTGTCCGGTGATCTTGGCCTTGAAGATCTGGACGGGGACGGTCTGCTTGATGTATTTGGGACTTCGGGAGTGCATGTATGGGCGTATTCGATGTCGGGAGCCGTGGTGCCCGGTTATCCTGCCGAATTGCCGGCATTCACCGCGGGTAGTCCGATCAGCATGCGAACCGGCGATAACGAGCACGCGCACTTGCTTGTCGCAACCGAAGATGGTGCTGTCCGGTCGGTCGGGATAAATGCAAAACCATTGTCGCTGGCGGCCGGGGACACGCAGACCGGTAGTTTGCTCGCAAATGCAGGTCTCCTGTACGCAATAGGGGCTTCAGGAACAGTGCGAAGCTGGGCGTTGAGCGAATACGAGCCGGGGATATGGCCGGAACGATTTGGAAACCGCCGGAACGCAAACAGCGCTACGCTTGATGTGGGCCATGAACCCGGGAATGAAGAGACCGTCTTTGTACAAAACGAGACGTATGTATGGCCGAATCCGGCACGGACCGGAACATCCCGCTTGCGCGTCAAAATGCGGAAAGACTGCACAGTGGGCATACGTGTCGTAGACCTGTCCGGCGCCCTCGTGGCATCTTTTGAGGATCAGGAGATCGCCGCCGATACGATTCATGAACAGGATTGGCACCATAATCTGCAGAGCGGTGTCTACTTCGGCAGGTTGCGTGCCTCCTGTGTTGACGGAGGCAAAGACGATTATCTCCTACGGATCGGGGTCATTCGATGAAAAGCTGCATGCGACATATCGTCCCCGGGTTTGCGCTTTTCAGCTTGCTTTTGCCTGCAAATCTGCTCGCGCAGGTTTCTCCGTCTCTCGTGGATTATGCACGACCGCATCTATCCTGGTACACGATCGAGACCGATCACTTTTACATTCATTTCCACGGTGAGGCAAACGGAAGTGCTTCCAGCCGTACGGCTCAGATTGTCGCACGTGTTGCCGAAGATGTCTATGACGAAATAACAGGATTGTATGCACATGAACCGGACTCGAAAGTCTCCATTATCCTGAAGGACTATGAAGACTATTCAAACGGTGCGGCCTACTTTTTCGACAATAAGATTGAGATCTGGGTGCCTGCACTCGATACGCCATTAAGAGGCTCCGGCAACTGGCTCAGAAACGTTATCTCACACGAGTTTACGCACATCATACAGGTGCAAAAGGCGGTCAAATCAACCCGCACCTGGCCAATAGCCTACATGCAATGGCTGCGATATGAAGATGTTAAACGACCGGATGTTCTGTACGGCTATCCGTCAGGGATTGTCTCCTATCCTGTACCTGCACTGAACAATCCCGCCTGGTTTGCCGAGGGCACAGCCCAGTACCAGCGCCGGTCAATGGATTACGATCGCTGGGACAGCCATCGGGACATGCTGCTTAGGATGAAAATTGTTGAAGGCGAGGCGTTCCGGTTGGGAGACATGGGTAGCTTTTTTAACAAGAATAGCCTGCAGCGAGAACAGGTGTACAACACTGGTTACGCCTTCACTCTTTACCTCGCGAACAGATTCGGTGAAAACGTATTGCAAGACATCAGCACGGCGCTATCAGAATGGACCGTCTGGACCGTCGAGGGAGCAATAGAAAAAGCAACAGGGCTATCCGGTACGACCGTTTTTCAGGAGTGGTACGATTCGCTAAAAACGGAGTACGGTGACTCACTGGAGGAACTCGGACAGCGCATAGAGGGGAAGACTGTGCATGCCGAGGGATGGTTGAACAGAAGCCCCCGATTCTCGACACGCGGTGATTCCCTGGCATTCATTTCTAATGCCGGAGAAGATTACTCGATGGCGTCACTGTATGTGCAGAACCTTTCCAGCGGCGAGGCAACGGCATTTCACCTTGACGATGTGGCGATCGAGACGGGAGGATTCACCTGTTCAAACGGTGTTCGTCTGAAGAGGGGAGTAGGTGCCTCGGTCTCCTGGCATCCCGACGGTGGACGTATCGCCTATGCGCGCACCATTGATACACCCCACGGTCATCTCGCGTCCGATCTGTTTGTCTATGATCTGAACAAACGCGCGTCGAGGCGGCTGACCACCGCTCTTCGTGCTTCCTCGCCTGCCTACGACCACTCAGGGGAACGGTTGGTATTTGTGTGGCAACGCGACGGCAGCCGTAATCTCGGCATACTGGACATTGCCGCAGGAGACACGACCGCCGTTACACGGTATGAAGACGGTACACAGGTGTACGAACCTGTCTGGGGTCCGAAGGACGAGTGGATTTATTTCTCAGCCAACCGCGGATTCAACCGGTCCATTCACCGGATACGACCCGACGGCTCGGACGAAACGGTACTGCTGGCATCAGAGCACGATATGCGTTCACCGAGACCTCGGGAGAACGGTCAATCACTTGTTTTCTCGTCGGATGCCACAGGCATTTATAACCTGTACGAGGTCGGACTGCCGCGTGCGGGTGAACCTGTCGAACAAGATGTCCCGTTGCGGTTCGAAAGTGCCATAAAACTAACGAATGTTTGGGGCGGTGCGCTGGGACCAGACGTCTCCATAAACGGACAAATCGCATTCGAACGGTATACCGCAGGCGGATACTCCATCAACATACTTGGTGTCGGATCGGCAGAATCGCAGCCGTCGGATCACCCGTACCAGCCGCCGAAAATGTTTTCAAAGGCGCTTACAGGCGAAAGAGATCACCATCTGGCGCGTCGTGCGGTGGAAGATGCCACTGTGGATCCGATACCGGCCGGAGAACTTCACGACATCGCGGAAGATTCGATGCTCCAATCCGTGGTTCGGCAGGCTGTCGGTGAACCGTTTCAGGGTATCTCCGCCTATTCAAACACCTTCACGTCTTTCACCTTTTTACCGGTGCTGCGTTTCGACATGTATGCGAAACGGGGCCGCCTATCAGGTCGGGCGGGAGACGGTGGATTTCAGGGTGGACGCTTGTGGAGAAATACGAAACTAGGGCTCTACATGTCTTCTCGGGAGGTCCTGGAGGGAATCAGCATATTCGGCGGTTTCCTCGTGGGTCCGGGATCCAAACGCCACAAATCCCTGGGTGATGCCTTCGCGCCCTCCAATTTGGTTCGTCTGGAACGCGACATATTCTTGCAGATGGACTATAAAAAGGGGTTCAAAGCTATACCGAAACGATGGTCACCTCAAGTATCGGTTGAGATGTTCCATGTCCGGAGAAACGTCCAGCAAGGTTTAACAATCGAGGAGTCGGCCTGTACGGCTTGCTACCCGGATACGACGGCCGCCGATATTGCCTATTCGCTGTGGGAAGCCGGCCTCTATTTGCGTAGTAAGCCGGCCAGGTCATTGTTGCTTGAAGCGGGAATCCGGTACAGTCCCTACAAGGTTCGTACAGAGTCTTTTTATTCGAGAGAGTACCGGCAAACCATAACGGCTTCCTCATCACGCTATTTCATCGGGCGCGCCCTGTCCTTTCGTGTGTCGTACGAGGCGCAAAAATCATTCAGGCACTCCGATGTGGTTCCCGTAGGCGTGAAAGCGGAAGTGGGCTATGAATACGAGCCCGGACGTCTGTTGGACAGCTTCGAAATAAGGGATGGCACCCTCGTTGCAAATTATGCCGGGTATGACAACCACCGCTTGTCCATGGATGCGCGCTACGCACATCGATTGGGCACGCATGGACTGGCACTTCGCATGCGTGCGACCACCATTGCTGGTTCGGCTGTCGACGATTTTTTCGATGACTACGTGGGGGGACTGACAGGTGCGAGAGGTTATCCTTTTTACTCGCTGGGCGGCAACGAGACGGTCTGGTTGAATTTATCATATTACCTTCCGGTCTTTCCGGAGATCAACCGGCAGTTCCTGTTTCTGTATGCGACCAAATTGTACGGGCGTCTGTATGTCGATGCCGCTGCGGCATGGACGAGCAGCGAAGATGTCCGTCCTGTCTTCCGCAAGGACGTCGGAGCGGAACTCCGGCTCGGCCTGGGTTCGTTTTATTTGTTTCCAACGGCGGCATTTGTAAGTGCAACCTATGCGCTGGACTCGTTTTCCTACACGGTAGATCCGCGCTTTGTAGGTCCGGTCGGTAGCAAGGAGATCACATACGGAAAATCTCTCAGCTGGCATTTCGGACTTCTATTCGAATTCGACATATGATATTCCATGTGCCCAAATCGAGCTGCACGGTTATTCTTTTGCTTGCCGCCGTTTCCGGATTGTACAATGTGAATGCAGCAGCGTCGCCCGACTCTCTGCTAACCGGAAATTTGCATGTGGACTTGATGTACGTATCTGGATTTGCGGGCGATGCGAGACCTGCGTTTGCGGCGGATCGAGCGGCGTCGAAGCGTGATATACCTCTGGCGGCTGCACTCTCGGCCGTGCTCCCGGGCGCTGGCCAGGCGTACAATCGATCATGGATAAAGATGACATTGTTAGCCGGTGTGGAAGCCTCTCTGATAACCGGATATTTCGTCTGGCGAAGAAAGGGGCATCAGGAGGAAGACGTGTTCAAGGCGTTTGCACATGCCAACTGGAGTCCCATCCGATACGCAATGTGGCTCAACCGGTATACGGGAAACGGCGGTGCCCGGATCGCAATTCCCGACTTGACGGAAGAAATGTTCATGCAGCCGGATTCATGGAGTCCCCGGCAGCAAGCGGAGGTACGCGCGTTTTTCAATGCCATTCGTGCGGCAGAAGACCAATCATACCACATCGAGACCGGAGCGGCATTTTCACATGTCCTGCCCTTTTTCGGTGAGCAACAATACTATGAGTTGATTGGGAAGTACTTTCAGTTTGCCCCGGGATGGGAGGACTACAACGGGGCAAACGATCCGGAGGAAACAGGGCCTAACGGTGAAAAAGTAAACGTGCCGCCAGACTCTCAATTCTATGAGTACGACGACATGCATGAAAATGCGAACAATCTGTTGCGGCGCGCCTCCCGAGTGAGCGCTCTCATCATCGTCAATCACTTTCTAGCAGCAATAGATGCCGCGGTGACGGCAAAGTTACGCGTGGACAGACTTGACAGTGCAATCGCCCTTTCTCGTACACCTGACGGCAGGTACGCGCCGATGGTTTATGTCTCATACAGCTACTAGGGTCTGTTCACACTAACCGGTTGGCCGCTGGTGCGCATAAAATTCGACCGATATAGGTGCGAGGAGCGAAGTTTGGTTATTCAAAATGAGAGACGAGCAACGCCGAACAGTCGCATTTCACGCGCAACCCTGTGGGCTGGGGCTCTTTTTCCATCTATCGTCGTCAGCAATCGCTCAGGTAAAGTTGCCTCATAGCGCTCTTGCTTCCTTGCTACATGAAAAAAGGGCCTCCGGCAGCAATTAACCAGTTAGTGTGAACAGGCCCTGGTCGACAAATATGGAGTCGATCGCCGGCGACTGCATGAATCGGTCCAGATGCCGGCTGGTCTTCCGGTGGTGCCATGTGCGCAGTGGCAATTGGCGGGTGACGCAAACATACTTGCAGTCAACCGTACTTCAAGATTAGCTTAGCCGCCGATTTTCAGCCATATGAAGTCGCCCATGCCTGAAAAAACACCCTGCCCACGGCAGAGCGCTTCCATTAGAAATCGCCTCCGGTTCACCCAGGAAACAAAATGTCTCTAAAAAAGCTCACGCTCACACATTACATATTTATCGGCCTGTTCCTGGGCATAATCGCCGGACAGATCTGGGGGGAGTCGATACTTCCCATAGCGCAGTTCATGTCGGACATCTTTTTGCGGCTGTTGAAGATGGCCATTATGCCGCTGATTCTCACGTCTATTGTTGCGGCGGTGGTAGGTGTTGGTCACCTCGGACGTCTGGGTATCAAGACGTTTCTCTACTACACGATGAGCAGTCTACTGGCCATCCTGACCGGTCAGATTCTGGTAAACATCTTCAAACCGGGAGTCGGTGCCGATATCGGCCTGGAGCAGGCCCCGGAGACCATTGCGGCCACTGAGCAGGGCATTGCCGGGTTGCTGATCGAAATCATTCCGGAGAATCCGTTTGCGGCAATGGCCAGAGGCGACGTCTTGCCCGTCATATTTTTCGCGATTCTGTTCGGCTATTTCATTACCAAACTCAAGCCAAAACCCAAGACGTTCCTATCGGACATTTTTCAGGCGGCTTTTGACGTAATGTTGAAGATGACGCTGGTCATCGTGTGGACCGCACCTCTCGGAGTGTTTGGAATCATTGCCGTTATCGTAGCGCAAACAGGCTTCTCGGCTTTTGCTTCCCTCGGCTACTATTTCATTGTCGTCGTGATGGGCCTCGGATTTCACTGGGTAGTAAATTTGCCTTTGCTGTTGATCTTCGTCGGCAGGGTTAATCCGATCAAGCATTACAAGGGGATGATAGAAGCGCTTGTATTCGGATTCACTACTTGTTCGACGATGGTTACGTTGCCGTTGACGATGAAGGCGGTTACAGAGCGATCGAAGGTTTCGAAGAATGTCGCCGGCTTTACGTTGCCCATCGGTGCGACGGTCAACATGGACGGAACGGCGCTCTATGAATGCATCGCTGCCGTATTCATTGCCCAGCTCTATGGATTCGAACTCGGTTTCGGGGCCCAGGCAATAATCGTATTGACCGCCCTGCTGGCATCTATCGGCGCGGCAGGCATCCCCATGGCAGGTCTGGTGATGCTGGGAATCGTTTTGCGGGCCGTCGGGTTGCCCCTGGAAGGAGTCGGCATCATCCTCGCGGTCGACCGATTTCTTGATATGTTCAGAACGGCAACCAACATCCTCTCCGACAGTGTCGGAGCAGTTATCGTTGCGAGGCTCGAGGGCGAATCGCTCGAGGGAATGGGTGAGTGGGACGAAACGGAATCGAACGCACAGGATGACGCAACCGGCGAGGAAGAGGACTAGGGCCTGTTCGCGTCGAGTGATCGATGCTCATCAACGGGAACGAGAACGGACGTGTCTCCATGCACTTCCACTCCACCATTTGCACCCCTTCCTTCAAAAAGCGTCCGCCGCTCTATGGTGTCGGTTAAACGGACGAGCGGACGGGCATCGAGCGACTCCGTCACTGCCGGCCGCATCCCGTCCGGGCCGGGGGCAAACAGTAGCCCACCACGCGTTTGTTCCACTTCCACGGCCAATTCGTATCGGTCGTCGGCAATAATCCAGTCGATACGTGCGCCGGATACCAAAAGCTTCTTGGTACGTGCGCCGGTGTACGTTGCAAACCGATAAAGGTGATTGTTCAGCAGGAAACCCACGATGAAACCCGGGAAATACGACTTCATCCAGGGAATATGGGCAATGGATGCCGACAGCGAAATGCCGGTTTCCGCAAAATGATTGGATTGAACCCAGATCCAGGCGGACGGAAATGCCGTGCCCCAGTCTTTTTCGGTATAGCCCCGCCCCCCGTCAAAACACATTTCTCTCTGTCCCAGCGTCAACTTCCCGCTAAGTTTGTGGTCGAGACTCACGATGCCATGATAGCATTGCATGAACGGAAGCCAGCCATACCAACCCATGATGCCGGGTGATTTAAGTGTTACCGGCCATGGTTTGGTGTCTTCGAAACGAATGTCGCCACGAAGATTAAGGTCTCCGCTTTGGATGGCGAGTGTCACGTGGTCAGTGGTGAATCTGTTATCACCGATGGTGACGTCGAAGCCACGTTTTGCTGCCGAGAATTCCGATTCAGGATAGGAGAGGAACCAAACCGATCCGTCCGTGCCGTCGAAAACCTGGATGAAGGCTTCGTCGCCGGCAGGCCCCTTAAACACTCCGGGAATGACGGCTAATCGATGTAAACCGCTTTTATCGACCAACTTGAAATACCATCCTTCGAAATAAGGCGCGCTTGCCCTTTTTCCCTGGTACCAGGAAGGATGTAGAATCGTCCGGAGCCGGGTGCTCATACTTGTGCCGCCAGGTGAGGTGATGCCCCGTAGACGAACCCGCGCCGATGTGGTTTCCGTTTATATTCAGATACGAAACCCTTGTGCGTTACGACCGGGCATGGAAGTGAAAGGCAGCCGGCTTCGGTGGTCTCTCGTCATCAGATCGAGGTGCCGGTTGACAAAGGAAATGAGTTTTACGATACGGCCGATAGGTTTTTGCGACATGCGCTTGCTGTGGGAACAGTTTTGCCGGCAACGACTATCTCCAGGCACATCGTACCGTCAACTATCCGTGATCGAGACATGCTCTCCACATTTGCTTCTGGATTTTCCCGATTCGGTAGAGTTTTGCTTGCCGGCGTTCTTCCGCTTCTGGTTCCGGCGTCCAACCTGAGCGCCCAGGAAGGTAGCCTGGAAATCGGTACACCTGTTCCATCTTTTTCCGCTCAGACCGATGAAGACACCGAATGGAATCTGGACGATCATGTAGGAGAGGATATTGTCGTGGTGTATTTCTATCCGGCGGCGATGACGGGCGGTTGCACCACACAGGCCTGCGCCTTTCGGGACCATAAATCTGCGTTAGCGGATTTGGGGGCGGTCGTAGTCGGCGTAAGTGGTGACGAACCGTCCAGCCTGAAAGTGTTTAAAGCCTCGCACAACTTGAACTTTCCGTTGCTTTCCGACCCCGATGGCTCGGTTGCGGAGGTGTTTGGCGTCCCGACAGGTGATGGGGGCACTATCAAGCGAACCGTAGAAGGAGAAGAGGTGGAATTGGTACGGGGCGTAACGTCCGCCAGATGGACGTTTGTTATCGACCTTGACGGGAAGCTTGCCTACAAGAACACCGAGGTGAATCCCGAAAGAGACTCGCAAGAAGTCCTCGGGTTTATTTCCAACCTTCGTTCCGGAGAATAGACCACCGGAATGAGGTCTTGAGACAATTGCGCCCCTCTTTGCCCGGTGGCGAGAACGCTCGACACCGGGCTTTTCTTCTGACAATCGGCTAGCAAAGGTAATTCAGGCGATACCGATCTCACGGAGATAGTCAAAACTGTTCTGGATGCTGGCTAACGGATCTTCCGGGCGATCGTGTTCAACAATGGCATATTCGAGTCCTGCAACATCCGCTTTCTCGAAAATCGCCGGGAAATCCAGTGTTCCTTGGCCGACATCGGCAAGCATCCCGTCTGACGTGAGGTCCTTGACGTGAAAGAGTTCGTACCGTCCGGGATTTGCCTCGAAAAGCGCCACAGGATCCTGACCGCCTCTTACGGCCCAGGCGAGATCCAACTCCAGTTTGACGAGTTCCGGATCCGTCTCGTCCAATATGACGTCCCACGGATTCATCTCGGGATTTTCTTCGAAGGCCTCGAACTCCTGCCAGTGGTTGTGGTAGCCGAAGGTCAGACCGGCGTTTTTGCACTCCGTGCCAAGCAGGTTGAACTTGGCACAGGACGCCTTTAGAGCATCTACGGTCGACAGCATATCGCCCGGAAGGATTGGAACAACGACGTGGGTCATACCCAGCGTGACGGCGCCTTCAATCACGGGTCCTGCACCGTCCTGCAACTCCTGAATGCCGAAGTGACCGGATGCGGCCGTGAGACCAAGATCATCGAGAATGGTGCGTAGTTCCGACGGGTCATGGTTATAGTAGCCGGCGAACTCGACGTACCGATAGCCGACCTCGGCCACCTTTTCTAGCACGGCCGGAAAATCATCGCCGACGATAGTCCGCAGAGTATAGAGTTGAATACCTACTTTTTGTTTTGCTATCGATAGCGCGTTTGAGACTGAAGGCAGTGCAAGACTTCCTAATGCTGCGCCCGCGGTGCGTTGAATGAACGAACGTCTGTTCATAGCGTCCTCGTGTATATGGTGATGGGTAATCGTTAGCTTTTGCCGTCCGTCGTTGGCATTGGTTCGTGCTGACTTCATGAGCCGTCCGCATCTCGCTGTAATATCCAAAACAAGGTCCACTCCTGCTTAGGCAAAAAAGGGCTGACAGTAGATGTTCCTGAAAGTTTTTGCACTTTTCGTGAGCCGTTGTGGGCCGACACTTCGCGTTTACTTATACGGAGGCAAGTGTAATGTGAGGCGCTCCACCCACAATAGGGCGTCTCGCCACCACGCTTTGGAGGAAAACAATGGAGTGGCAATCATTGGCAATTGGAGGCTTCGGGGCACTTTATCTGGTATCCGGTTTCGCCGTGGTAATCTGGGAGGCAAAGCGCCCGAAGAGGCGGCGCTCTGCGGCGACCGAGCCAAATATCCGGAAAGCTGAGCCGACCACTGTTATGGGCTCAGGCATCGTAGCCAAGGCGGGCGCCTGACGAATAGGGAGACGTCAGATCGGTCTGAAGAGATCGTGCTCGCATATGTTGTTAGCGTCCCTTGTCGGATGGAGGTTGTGAACACAGCTTTTCATTTCGTCAAGGGGCGTTCGGCGTTTATTTAGCCGCCACCGAATTCCACCGCCAAAGCGGTCCATTTCTCAACGCTTCCGAAACCACAGAAGCCACGGTCCGGCACACACAAGGTGCGCCGGGCCGTGGCTTTGCGCGCTCGGGAGGATTACTGCGGTCGCTGCGCTCCCTTCGTCAGTCGGGCCGCCAGGCGGCCCTCTTGTCAAACCCCCTCGCGACGAAAGGCGATCACTCTCAAAAAATGCAAATCACATAAAATCAAGTCATTCGTCATGCGACAGCGTCGCACGCAGATTTTCTCAACGCTTCCGAAACCACAGAAGCCACGGTCCGGCACACACAAGGTGCGCCGGGCCGTGGCTTTGCGCGCTCGGGAGGATTCGAACCCCCGGCCTCTGGAACCGGAATCCAGCGCTCTATCCAACTGAGCTACGAGCGCGTGCACGAAAATTATGGAATAATACCGAGATGTGCTTGTTCCCGGCGAGTGACCGCCTCATCGATTTTCGAATAGAAAAACCAAGTAGAACAATCAGGGGACTGAGCTTGTTTTACAGCGCATTCGAATGAAAAGGTTTATGGCGGTAAAGATCGCACATATAGAAAAAGATTCCCTGGCCGAGAAGCTCGGCTGGTCTGCCGGCGACCAGATCCTAAAGATCAACGATCATACCATTTCGGATGCCATTGATTTTCGGTTCTACAGTACGGATGACGAACTGGCCGTTCACATCAGGACGGGAGGCGCTTTATTGGAACAGGTGGTAGAAAAGAGAGAAGATGAAACTCTTGGTGTGGAAGTAGAGGAGTTCCGGATCAAGACTTGCGGTGACGATTGCATCTTCTGCTTCGTAGACCAGAATCCGGCCGGCTTGCGCGAAGCGCTATATTTTCGTGATGGAGACTACCGGATGTCGTTCCTGTATGGGAACTACATTACGATGACCAACCTGCGTGCTCGCGATATGCAACGCATCGTCGAGCAACGGCTCTCCCCCTTGTATATTTCAGTTCACTGCACCGACGACGCAGTTCGAAAGGAGATGATGGGCCATCGGACGCAGGATGATCGATTGATGGAGAAGCTCCTGTTCCTGCGTGAGAACCGCATCGAAATGCACACACAGATCGTTCTGGTGCCAGGCTACAACGACGGCGCCGTCCTAAAAAAGACGATCGAAGATCTCTTTGATCTCAATGATGCCATAGAATCCGTCTCCATTGTTCCCGTCGGCCTCACAGATCACAGGCAAGGGTTGAAAGAACTTCGGCCCGTTTCGAGATCCCATGCACGTGACGTCGTGGACGACGTCCACCGGTGGCAGAGACACTATCTGGCAGAGATCGGACGACGATTCGTCTACTGTTCCGATGAACTGTACCTTCTGTCGGGAGAGCCCTTTCCGGAGGAGGAGGCCTACGACGGATATCCGCTTATGGAAAATGGCGTGGGACTCTGCCGCGATTTCATTAACGAAACGGCCTGGCAATTTCAGGAGATCGAAGCCGATCTGCCACAGCCGCGGGTGCTGATATTGGTCACCGGAGAACTCGCCGAATCGGTTCTGGCAGCACACATCAAGCCGGCTCTGATGGGCATTCCGAACCTGACGACCAACCTGATCGTCGCCAAAAACAAGCTTTTCGGTCGATCCGTAACCGTAAGCGGATTGCTGAATTACAAAAGCATGATCAACGCACTTCACGGTGAAGGAAATGGGGATCTGATCTTGTTGCCGCCTGACTGTGTCAATTTTGAAGGGGACTTCCTCGACAATAAACCAGGCAGAAACAGTCCGGAGGACCTTGAAAGGGAGCTTCAGACGCCTGTGCGCGTTTTTGACGGAGATTGGCAAGGAGTCATGGACGAACTCCGGCTGTTGCCTTCCTG
>CAZIIP010000066.1:0-12266 GCA_964539455.1 uncultured Rhodothermales bacterium | reverse complement strand
GTCTTTTAAAACCCCATGAACTACGTTTCCAAGTCATTGGAACTGGCGCCGGACAAGACGCTGGTGCTTGAAACAGGCAAACTGGCCAAACAAGCCGACGGCGCCGTCGTCGCGAGAATCGGCGACACCATGGTACTGTGCACCGTGGTCATCACAAAAGAGTCCCGCGAAGGGCAAAATTTCTTTCCGCTCACGGTCGACTACAGGGAGAAATATGCCGCAGGTGGAAAAATACCCGGCGGATTCATAAAGCGGGAAGGGCGACCCAACGACAAGGAAGTGCTTTCTTCCCGTCTAGTAGACCGTTGTATCCGTCCGCTATTCCCTGACGGCTTCTACCATGAAACCCAGGTCATGCTCAGCGTTGTCTCCGCAGATGGAGAAAATGACGCGGACGTCGTGGCCGGCGTTGGCGCCTCCGCGGCCATGCTGCTGACGGGCGCGCCGTATGGAGGTCCCGTTGGCGAGGTGCGCGTGGGACGCGTGAACGGCGATTTTGTGATTTATCCCACGGTCTCTGAACTGGAATCATCCGATTTCGATCTCGTTGTGGCGGGTACGGAAAATGCAATTGTGATGGTTGAGGGAGAAATGGACGAGGTGGACGAAGATGATATTGTAGCTGCGCTGGACTATGCGCACACATTCATTCGGCTCATCTGCAAGATGCAGCACGACCTGCTCGAAGAGGCGGGCGGCGCTCCCGATCGTGAGTTTCAATACGGCGGACTCGTCGACGGCGTCGTAGCGCTCGTCGAACCACTCGTCAAGGACGCTCTGGAAACCCATATCCGGAAGCCATACGACAAGGTGACTTTTTACAGTGGCATCGATGAAATCAAGGAGCATGCCATTGAACAGTTGTTGCATGAGAAGGGGCCGGACGGTGAGACCGTGGTCCTCGAGGAAACGAAGGATGGATACACCGCTGCCGATATCAAGGCCGCTGTATCCGACGTCGAGCGTACGCTCATGAGACAAATGATCGTGAATGAGCAGCGCCGCATCGACGGACGCTCGCTCACCGATATCCGGACGGTAACAGCGGAGATCGCATACCTTCCGCGTGCCCATGGCTCTGCGGTGTTTACACGTGGAGAAACCCAGGCACTTGCATCAGTAACACTCGGCGGTTCGCGCGACGTTCAGGCTGTCGATCAGGTATTCGACACGACGGACAAGACCTTTTTCCTGCATTACTCCTTCCCACCGTTCTGTGTTGGAGAAGTGCGGCGCTTCTTCGGACCGGCCCGACGAGAGATCGGGCATGGATTCCTCGCAGAGCGCGCGCTCTCAAAGGTGTTGCCCGATCAGGATTCGTTCCCGTACACCATTCGTGTGGTCAGTGACGTCCTGGAGTCAAACGGCTCATCTTCCATGGCAACCGTTTGCGCAGGTTCGCTCTCGCTGATGGATGCCGGTGTGCCTGTCAAAAAGGCGGTTTCAGGTATCGCGATGGGACTCATCGAGGAAGCCGGCAAAACTGTCGTGCTGTCGGATATCCTGGGCACCGAAGACCATCTCGGTGATATGGATTTCAAGATTACCGGCACCCGCGACGGCGTGACCGCATGTCAGATGGACATCAAGATTGACGGCCTGTCGAAAGAGTTGATGTCCGATGCACTGGCCCAGGCCAGAACCGGCAGGCATTTCATTCTTGACAGAATGGAAGAGGCAATATCTGCGCCCCGTGAAGAGCTTTCACCGTATGCACCTCGCCTGACGACGCTCGAAATCGATACCGAATTTATCGGAGCCATTATCGGTCCAGGCGGAAAAGTCATTCAGGGCATTCAGAGAGAAACGGACACGAAGATCGACATAGAAGAAAAGGAGGGCAAAGGCTTTGTAACGATTGCCTCCGCCGATCAGGAGCAGATGGCCAGGGCGGTCGAACTCGTTCGCCAGATCGTCGCAGTTCCTGAAGTCGGTACCGATTACGAGGGCACGGTCGTAAGCATTCAGCCGTTCGGTGCCATCATTGAGATTCTGCCCGGGAAGGAAGGTTTGTTGCATGTCTCGGAGATCGACCACGGCTACGTCGACAAGGTCGAAGACTATCTCCAGATGGGAGATACCGTCAAGGTGCAGCTCATTGAAATACGCGACGACGGCAAGCTTCGCCTGAGCAGAAAACCATTTCTGGAAAAATCCTCCGACCAGGATGATCGCCGGCAACAGGACCGGCGGCGTGACGACAGGCGACGGGATGGAGGCGGCAGGCGCGGTGGCGACAACCGGCGCGGTGGCGGACGCAACAACCGGGGCAGGGGACAGCGACGCTAAACAGTCGAAAAAGAGTAATTCGACATACGATAGAAGGCGGGACTGCGGTCTCGCCTTTTATGTATTTGCCGAGACTGGTGAAAACAAGAACATGAATCTGGAAGCACAATCGGTCTCACGGGGCGAGCACTACCGAATGACGGTACTCGAAAACGGCATTCGTGTCCTGTCGGAGCGAATACCCTCGGTGCGGTCGATTTCGGTCGGTGCATTTGTCCCCACGGGCAGCCGGGATGAGGATGTATCAACGAACGGCATTTGTCATTTCATCGAGCACATGGTGTTCAAAGGCACCAATCGCAGGCGTATGCACCACATTGCCCGACGAATGGAATCCGTTGGTGGCTACCTGAATGCATTTACTTCCAAAGAGTATACCTGCTTTTTCGCGCGTTCGCTCGACGAACACTTGCCGAGGGCGGTGGACATTCTCGGAGATATCATCTTGCAGCCCGTATTCCCCGAAAAAGAGATCGAAAAGGAAAAAGGGGTCGTTCTCGATGAGATTTCGATGTATGAAGACGTCCCGGAAGAGGTCGTTTTTGACCTCTTTGAAAGGTTGCTCTATCCGAACCATTCACTGGGACGGCCCATCCTTGGATTGAGGAAAACGGTCACCTCCTTCACCCGAGAGCAACTGTCCCGACATCTCGCTGCGCACTACTGGACGGACAAAATGATCTTCGCCGCCAGTGGCAATGTGGACCACACACGTTTTGTGCGCTGTGTGAGGCGAGCGTTCACGGACAACAGCTTACTGGTCCAGCCTTCGGAACGCATGTCTGCTCCGCCAAATAAACCGAATCGCGAGGTCATAGAGAAACAGGGCCAACAAGGTCACGTGGTGATGGGAGTCCGTGCGTTGCCGGCATCCGACGAGCGCAGGGTTGCGCTCACCTTGCTGAATACTATTCTGGGCAGCGGCATGTCAAGCAGGTTGAACCACAACATCCGGGAACGATATGGCTTTTGCTACAACATCTATTCCTTCGTCAACTATCTCACCGATACCGGTGAGTTCGGGATATACGCCGGGACCGAACCCGGCAGAATCAATAGATTGCAGCAGTTGGTTTTCAGGGAACTGCGCAAGCTCTCCGGTCATCGCGTGGGTAATCGGACGTTGACCCAGGCGAAGAATCAGTTGAAAGGGGCCCTCATGCTTGGCCTGGAGGACCTGAGCGCGCGTATGATTCGATTGGCCAAAATGGAATACCATTTCGGCAGATACTTCTCGCTCGATGAGAGTTTGGCGTTAATCGACGATGTAAATTCCGAGGAGATCAGAAGTCTGGCGGAGATACTGTTTGAGCAATCAGGCTTTTCCATTGCCACCGTCGTACCACCCTCCAATAATTCAATCGTTGCATGAAAGTATTAGTCACCGGAGGTGCCGGTTTCATCGGTTCGACCATTGCAGACGCACTCGTCGGAGAGGGACACGACGTACACATACTTGACGACCTCTCAGGAGGTAATCGCCGCTATATCCCTGATGCAGCTATTTTTCACGAGCTGAGTATTACATCGAACGAGGCCGCCGGATTGGTTGAAGACCAGCGCTATGAGGCGATTTTCCATCTTGCGGCGCAAATGGACGTCCGGAAATCGGTGAGTGATCCCGTATTCGACGCGGGCATTAATGTGATCGGATTTCTCAATATGATGGAAGCGGCCCGGAGTGGTCCGCTCAAGAAGGTTGTATTTTCTTCGACCGGTGGAGCCATCTATGGAGAGCCCGACTATGTTCCGCAGGATGAAGCGCATCCCATCCGGCCGATGTCCCCCTACGGCATTACGAAACGTGTTTCGGAGCTTTATCTGGATTTCTACCGTCTCGTTCACGGCATAGACTACGTTGCGCTACGGTACGCAAATGTCTATGGGCCAAGGCAAAATCCCCATGGCGAGGCCGGTGTCGTGGCAATTTTCATCCGCAGGATGCTCGAAAATCGACAGGCGGTGATTAACGGGGATGGAGAACAGACCAGGGATTTCGTTTATGTCGACGACGTGGTCCGCGCAAATCTGGCAGCCCTTAACCTAAACGGTTCGGGGGTTTTCAATATCGGTACCGGGATCGAAACGAACGTCAACCAGCTTTTTCGTGCACTCCGCTCGCTCTCCGGCTCCGGCATGGACGAAAAACATGTGGACGGACAGCCGGGAGAGCAGATGCGCAGTGTTTTGGGCTTCGAAAAAGCCCGGGAGACACTGGACTGGGCGCCACAAGTATCGCTCTCCGACGGCTTGAGGCGCACGATCGACTGGTTCCGGACACGACAAGAAAACGATTAGACCCGACAGGCCGTAAAGCGCTCCGTGTATCGCGTAAGTCTCGCCCAATTCGAAGGTCCGCTGGACCTTCTCCTCTTCTTCGTCCGAAGGGACGAATTGGACATCTATGACATACCCATTGCCCAGATCGCAGACGAGTTTCTCGAATATGTAAGGATTTTAGAGGTTCTGGACCTGGACCGTGCCGGGGAGTTTATCTATATGGCCGCTCTCCTTATCGAGATCAAGGCCCGGATGATGCTCCCTCGTACCGAGGTGGACGAGGAAGGGGAGCCGATCGATCCCCGTACCGAGTTGGTCAATCGCCTGCTGGAGTATGTTCGCTTCAAGGATGCGGCAAATCGGCTCGATGTACTGCGTGATGAGCGCGCAAAACGACATGAGCGCAGGCCGGGAGCCCACATCAATGACCGGGTAACCGAATCGGAAGAGGATCCGCTCTACGAGGTTTCACTGTTTCAAATGGTTTCCGCGCTGAAGCACTTGCTCGACGCCGCGCCGGAAGACGTCGTACATGATGTCCGACGCTATCATTACACCGTTGAGTCGCAACGGTCCTATATCCTCGAGACACTTGAGGGCAAACAGCCGGCTTCCTTCAGGGATCTCGCATCAAAGAGGAGCAAGTCATTCGTAATAGCGACCTTTCTTGCCGTGCTCGAACTCGTCAGGGAAGGTCTGGCGGCCCTGATGGTGCGCATCGATGCGGATGACTTTTTTCTTCACCTGAAGAACGAAAATGGAGACTGAACAATACGACAGCGCATTTGAAGCCGACCTGCTGGAGGTTGTCGAGGCCATCCTTTTCGTGTCCGATGATCCCGTACCTCCGGCCACTATCTCCACCGTATATGCGGAGGTCACCGGCGGGAAAGAGCCTACGGATGCCGAAGTCGAGAGCGCCATGGGTCTTCTCAACAAGGCCTACGCCGAAAGCGGACGTATCTTCCGGATTCATCGTTGGGGCGGCGGGTTCCAGATAGCAACCGAGCCGCGGGTCGATCCGTTTCTCCGGGCACTCGTCGACTCCGAACGCGTGCGGAAACTATCGCGCACGCTGCTCGAAACGCTGGCCGTGGTGGCATACCGGCAACCCATCTCCAAGCCGGAGGTCGATTCCGTTCGTGGCGTCGACGCAGGGTATGCCCTCCGAAAGCTGCTCGAACTGAGCTTTGTGGAAATCGTCGGCAGGAGCGATACGGTCGGACGTCCGTTGATATACGGCACAACGGAGCAGTTCTTGGTCCAGTTCGGACTCGACAGCCTGGAAGACCTGCCCAAGTTGAAGGAACTCGACGAATTGCTCAAGGACCCGGATTTGCAGATTCCAAGAGATTCAGATCTGGATATCAGCCGGGGATCGGAGAATGCTACACCGGCATCCACGGAGGCCAACCGTTACGAAGATGAAGCCACGAAAAAGCAACAGTCGCCCTCGGAAGCGAATCAGCAAAACGGAGCCGAAACGGATTGAAATAACCGATCCCGTACGTTTGAATCGCTACATCGCCCTTTCGGGTGTTTGTTCGAGACGAAAAGCGGATGTTCTCATCGCCGACGGACGTGTCTCCGTTAATGGAACAAGCGTAACCGAGCTGGGCACCTGGGTACAACCGGGCAGCAAGGTCGAAGTCAACGGCAAACTGATCTCACCTCGGCCGTTCTCGTATGTGATCCTGAACAAACCGGCAGGTGTACTGACTACCACAAGGGACGATCGTGGAAGAAAAACCGTCTTGGATCTTTTGCCCACCAGTGATGATTCACTCGCCTCTGTCTTTCCGGTAGGACGACTGGACCGGGATACACGCGGCTTGCTACTGCTCACCAACGACGGTGATCTCGCACACAGGCTTATGCACCCGAGCTACGAAATAGAAAAGGTTTATCTGGTCCAAACCCGCGAGGACGTGAAACCACATGAGTTCGATCAGCTAAAAGAAGGAATTACACTCGAAGATGGTCCGGCGGTAGCGGATCAGATTACCCGTATTGATCCGAATGACGGTACCAGAATTGCACTACAAATACATGAGGGCAGGAACCGGCAGGTACGGCGAATGATGCAGGCGCTCGGTCATACCATTGTGTCACTGGAACGTATTCGCTATGCCGGACTGACCACCGAAGGCATCCGTCGAGGAAAATGGCGCAGGCTTAATCCTTCCGAAATAGAGCGTCTTTATCGCTTGGCAAAGCTCAAGTAATCCCCTGTGTGGTCACAAACAACGTGAAGTCTATGGAAGACAAAATTCTCCTAGAGGGCCTGACCTATGATGACGTCCTGCTCATGCCGGCGAAGTCGGAGGTGATGCCTCGTGAGGTCGACACCGGTACGAGGCTAACAAAGCATATCAGACTGAATATTCCACTGATGTCGGCAGCTATGGACACGGTAACCGAGAGTGAGATGGCCATCGCCATGGCGCGGGAGGGCGGCGTTGGTGTGTTGCACAAAAACATGACCATCGAAACGCAGGCGATACTGGTCCGCCAGGTGAAGCGTTCCGAAAGCGGCATGATACTCGATCCCATCACGCTGCAGCCACTCAATAACGTTGCAGAAGCGCGCGGCCTGATGGCCAAATACCGGATCGGCGGTATTCCGGTGGTAGACAAGGAAAACCGGCTGGTCGGGATCGTGACGAACAGGGATCTCCGTTTTCAGCCTGATGGCGCGGCACTCCTGAAAGATGTGATGACCAAGGGAAAGCTTATTACGACGCACGTAGGCACGACGCTGGAAGAGGCTGAAGAAATCCTGCAGGAGTACAAAATCGAAAAGCTTCCGGTCGTCGACTCGTCCGGCTACCTCAAGGGGCTCATTACCTTCAAGGACATTTCGAAAAAACTGAAGTATCCCAATGCCGCCAAGGACGAGCATGGCCGCTTGCGTGTCGGAGCGGCTGTGGGCATTGCGGCAGACACCGTTGAACGTGTCGCGGCACTCGTGGATGCGGGTACGGATTTTGTTGTGGTCGATACGGCACACGGTCACTCCACCGGTGTGCTAAAGATGATCGAACGCATCAAAGACCGATTCGATGAACTTGACGTCATTGCCGGAAACGTGGCCACGGGGGATGGTGTGAAGGACCTCGTTCGGGCGGGTGCGGATGCCGTTAAGGTGGGCATCGGACCCGGCTCGATTTGCACCACACGAGTGGTTGCCGGTGTTGGTGTCCCGCAGTTGTCTGCGATCATGCAGTGTAAAGAGGCGGCCGTCGAACTGGATATACCCATCATCGCCGACGGCGGCATAAAAGAGACCGGAGATATTTCGAAGGGGATTGCGGCAGGAGCGGACGCGGTGATGATCGGGGGATTGTTTGCGGGCGTGGAGGAAAGTCCCGGGCAAACGATTCTGTACGAAGGAAGGAAGTATAAGACCTATCGAGGCATGGGTTCGCTGGGAGCCATGAAGGCGGGAAGCAAGGACCGCTACTTCCAGGATGCAGAAGACGACCTCGGCAAACTCGTTCCCGAAGGAATAGAAGGACGTGTCCCATATAAGGGTGCTCTTGGTGATGTTGTCTTTCAGATGGTCGGTGGACTCCGGTCAGCCATGGGATATGTCGGTTGCGCGTCGATTTCAGATCTGCAAAAAAAGAGCCGTTTCGTTCGCATTACCACATCGGGTGTACGGGAGAATCACCCGCATGACATCCGGATTACGGAGGAAGCACCCAACTACAGCGTGCGGCGATAGAGGCCAGGCGACTTCGAACCAAAGCGGCCGGTCAATGATCGACAGGATAGATGCCATCCGGGAGGAAGCAATCGAAAAAAATGTGGACAGCGTTCTGCTGCAAGCGCAGCATCATGTTCGGTGGGCGAGCGGCTTCACCGGATCGAACGGGCTTCTACTCATCAAAAGCCGTGAGGCCCTGTTTGTCACGGACGGAAGATATACGGAACAGGCACAGGATGAGCTCCGCGGTTTCGACATCCGCATTAGTGACGATCTGGTATCTCTTTAAAGCATCGTTCATGGGTAGTGTATCACCATCATTAACAGACAGTGTCGCGCCCGCGGAACCGTTCCGGCTGCGCGTGCTCGTCGTCGCCTACTACTTCCCGCCGATGGGATTAAGCGGCGTCCAGCGCGTCGCGAAGTTCGTCAAATACCTGCCGGACTTCGACTGGCAGCCTACTGTTCTAACCGTAGAACCGGGGGCATACTACGCTTTTGATGAATCGCTTCTCGAAGAGCTCGAAGCACGGGAGGGAATTGAGATTGTCAGAACAGAATCCGCCGATCCGACGCGGTTGTTTGCTCCTGGTAAATTGGTAAAGATGCCGTCCGAACGTCGCCGACGGGTTTTCTCCTGGCTGAGCCAGTTGCTCTATGTACCCGACACCCGGATCGGATGGAAAAAACCTGCCGTCGATGCAGGAAAAGCCATAATGGACCAACATGCTTTCGATGTCATTTTTGCCAGCGCCCCTCCTTACACCAGCCTGCTGGTCGGCCTGGAGCTAAGCAGATACGGCGGCGTGCCGCTCGTGGCGGATTTCCGGGACGACTGGCTTGGTAATCCCAGGCATGCATATCCCACACCGTTGCACCGAAAACGTCATGCCCGGCTGGAGGCTGAGGTGGTACAAAACAGTTCGGTCGTGACAACGGTAAATCGGGTCATCCAGGATCGTCTGATCGCCCGCCATCTCGGGCCGCGTGGCTACAACAAGGTGACCCATCTGCCACACGGTTTCGATCCGGCCGATTTCCACCGATCGCCGCCACCGCGCTCGGAGAGAACATTCAGAATCGTGTACAGCGGCGTTTTTTATGATGCACAGCGACCGGATTCCTTTCTGAAAGCGCTGCGCATTTGGTGCGACAGGAATCCGGAAGGTGAGCCACTCCTTGAAGCGCGTTTCGTCGGGCTTGTCCCGGACCGTACGGAGGAGCTCGTTGACGTCCTCAATCTCTCGCATGTCGTGCAAATGACCGGATACGTGCCACACGACCGTGCTGTAGAGGAGTTACTCAATGCGGACGTATTGTGGATGACGGTCGGACACCAGAAAGGAGAGGAAACCATCGGTACAAGCAAACTGTGCGAATACTTCGGTACGCGGAAACCAATACTCGGTCTGGTGCCCGACGGCGCAGCAAAAAGCGCGCTGCAGGAATATGGTGCGTCCGTCCTTGCGAATCCCGATGATGAATATGCGATTGCGGCGGGAATCGACACGTTGTTCCGGGCGTTCAGATCGGGAAAGTTGCCGGAACCGGACGAGGAATTCGTAACGCGGCACAACAGAAAACGCCTGACAGGCGAACTGGCCGGGCTTTTTAGAGGGACGCTGAGAACCGAATGAGGAGGAGTAGCACATATCTCGTCGGAGTCGTACTTGTTTTCACCCTGCTTGCTACCTCGCGCTCCCGCGCGCAGGTGGAACTTATTGTTAAACTCCACGAGAGTGCTCCGGCCGAGGTATCGTCCTGGCTATCCGCCGGCGCCTCAAAGACCGCTTCCGTACCCGCAAGCCTTCGTTCGCTTGCTCCCGGTGTCAAAGCCACCCATCGTCTGTTTCCCTCGGCGTCTGACCAGCAAAAATCGCCGTTACAGCGCGTCTTTGTGGTGGCCCTCTCGGAAGATGCGGAACGGGAGGAGCAGATCGACAAATGGCAGCGACTGGCCGAGACGGCATATGTCATTCCGAACAGACGGTATTCCATAGACACGCCGGGTGTTTCTCCCGAGGAGATCATCGACGAACCGTTTGCAGACAGCCTTACACATCTTGAGGTCACCCGCATCATCGAAGCGTGGTCCATCACCCGAGGGGAACCGGACATCCGGATTGGATTTGTCGATACCGGCGTCTATTTCGACCATCCCGATCTCAGCAACCGGTTCTGGATCAACCCGGGAGAAGATCTGAACGGGAATGGCAGAATGGATCCCGCCGACCTGAACGGCATCGATGATGACGGCAACGGCTATGTTGACGACATTTGCGGATATGATTTTGTCGATCGAAATGTAGCAACCGAACTGGGTGATTTGAGGGGGATTGACCCGAACGCCGGAGAAGACGTCATACCGTCTACCGGGCCGGGTCGTGGTCACGGCACACTCGTGGCAGGCATTCTCGGCGCTGCAGCAGGCAACGGAATCGGCGTCGCCGGAACGGCGCCGGGAAGCAAACTTGTGCCTATCCGGGCGTTTGCCAATGATGGCGAGGGAGAAGACGATGACGTAGCACGCGCAATTGTGTATGCGTCCGACGTCGGTGTCGATGTGCTGAACCTTTCCTTTGGCGACGTTTACTATTCTCCGTTAATGCACGACGCCATCCGTTACGCCGTCGAGCGCGGCGTAGTCGTCGTTGCCTCTGCAGGAAATGACGGAGGTGACTGGCCGCACTATCCGTCGGACTATCCGGAGGTGATCGCCTCCGGCTGGCTCTCTAAGGATGGAAACAGCAGAGGATTTCGGGCCTCTCACGGGGCCAATCTGGACATAAGTGCACCTGCGACGCTGACGTATACAACCCTGATGCCACCTGCCCGGTACGTGGGGTCTCCCGAGACCGCTCCTGATTCCGCTTTGTACGGTGCGCGGAGTGGTTCTTCGCTTGCGGCACCCGTTATCGCCGGTGCTGCGGCACTTTTGAAGAGCGTCGATCCCTCGCTTTCACCCGCCTCCATTCAGGGTATTCTGACCGCTTCGGCTTCGGACATAGTGGAACCGGGATGGGACCAATGGACAGGTGCAGGAAGGCTCGATGCATTCACCGCCTTGACCATGGCCTATCCGGCGAAGGTAGCAATCGAACGACCTCGTATGGATGAGGGCATCCCGAATCCATTACTCGTGGTGACGGGCTCAGCCATCGCGCCCTTGTTTGATTCCTATGCACTATCCGTGGCCGTGGGAGACGATGAGCCGGACGGTCGCTGGGAAACCGTTTTCGAAAACGATCAACAGGTAATCAACGACACGCTGGGCATTATCGATCTGTCGCAAGCCGCGGACACGACCTATATGATCAGACTTGCGGTCCGCCTGAAAAATGGCGGTACCATCGAGGACCGCCGAAGGATTTATCTCGATCGGACGCCACCCGAAGCGACGGTCGTTGTCTGGGACCGTGCAATTGCCGCGGGCATGCAGGGCATCTTTGCCGAAATCGCGACCGATGATGTCAGTCAGGTTTCGATGGAAATCGACTTCGCCGGTACGCTGCACCACGTCGAATCGGACAGATCCGGTCGGATAGGCCGGCGGCACGGGCTGCGCTGGATTGATGAAACGGGTCGGGGTGGTTGGGCAAAAAGCGCCATTTCCATACGAAACGCGTCTGGAATCGACACCACACTTTCGGAACAGTCATTTATGATCCCTCCCGCGACGCAACGCGAACTCCCGGCAACCACCCGGCTACTCGACATACCCGGTGGCTACCTGATGGGCAAGGCGGCAGACTTTGATCATGACGGCTTGCTTGAATTGGTATACAACAAATATGACGAGCTTTCCTTAGGCGATACGCTCTTTGTGGTAGAGTGGAACGGCTTTGGATTCAGTACGGTGGGCAAAATCCTTGCAAACGTATTTCCCCGGGACGTTGCGGATACCGATGGAGACGGCAAGATGGAGTTGCTCTCACAGGTGTCGGCGGTGACCCTGCTTCTCGAACAGCAAGAAACAGACGAACTGCCG
>CAZIIP010000065.1:0-12416 GCA_964539455.1 uncultured Rhodothermales bacterium | reverse complement strand
TTTACGAACTCCATCATCGCCGAAATCGCCGTATTGAAGCGCAGTCCCTCAATGTCGTCGGTCACCTTTCGAATCGTGGCATGCAGGAGACGCAGTTGGTCGGCATCCGGCTCGGTTTCTCGAACGGTGTCACACAGTTCGCCGGTCGACTCATCGAGAATCAATCGGTAAGTCCTTTTCAGAAAACGGTGAATCCCCTCAACGCCTTTGGTGCTCCATGCCTTCACTTGGTCGAGCGGACCCATGAACATCTCGTAGAGCCTGAGCGAATCAGCCCCGTACGCCTCGACCACATCGTCCGGATTGACGACGTTGCCACGGCTTTTGCTCATCTTGAAGGCTCGTGAGCTGAGCTTTACGCCGGGATCGCCGGCCAGTACGAAATCATCCCCCCGCTTTTCAACCGCTTCATCCGAGACGCGCTCTGGAGTGAGCACCTCGCCCGTTTCGATGTGCGTACCATCGGCTCCTACCAACTCGGAGGAAACGATCTCACCGGATGAATTCCGGTGAAGCGTATTCTCGATTTCGCCGAGTATCATTCCCTGATTGTAGAGCCGCAGAAACGGTTCCTCGGTCGACACCACGCCGACGTCGTAGAGTACCTTGTGCCAGAAACGCGCATAGAGCAGGTGCAATACGGCATGTTCGGCGCCGCCCACGTACAGATCGACCGGCATCCAGTAACGTTCGCGTTCCGGGTCCACGAGCCGGTCGGCGTTTTTCGGATCGATAAAGCGGAGATAGTACCAACAGGAGCCGGCCCACTGCGGCATCGTATTGGTTTCGCGACGGGCCGGCTTCCCGGACACCGGATCGACCGTGTTGACCCAGTCGTCGATCGTCGCAAGCGGGCTCTCACCGGTACCACTTGGCTGGTAGGATTCGACTTCGGGCAACCGCACCGGCAATTCCGATTCCGGAACAGCCATGGGTTCACCGTCTACGTGAATGATCGGAAACGGCTCTCCCCAGTACCGCTGCCGGCTGAAAAGCCAGTCGCGCAGCTTGTAGTTAACCTTATGCGTGCCCAGACCTTCGGATTCCAGCCATTCAGTAATCTTTCGAATGGCTTCCGGCACACCCAACCCGTCAATGGATACCCACTCCGAAGACGAATTGACGAGTGTACCGTCACCCGTATAGGCTTCTTTTTCAATGTTTCCGCCGGAGACGACCTCGATGATGGGCAGATCGAACTGCCCGGCAAACGCATAGTCCCGCTCATCATGCGCCGGAACCGCCATAATGGCGCCGGTCCCGTACGTCGCCAGCACGTAATCGGCGATCCATATCGGAATGCGTTCGCGGTTCACCGGATTGATCGCGTAGCTCCCGGTAAAGACACCTGTCTTTTCCTTCTGTAGTTCGACGCGTTCGCGGTCACTTTTCCGTTCCGCAGCGCTGCAATAGGTCTCAACGGCGTCGCGTTGTTCCTCGGAAGTCAGTGATTCGACCAACCGGTGCTCGGGTGCGAGTACCATGTAGGTGGCACCAAAGAGCGTATCCGGACGGGTCGTGTAGACCTCGACCGATTCGTCCTCCAGCCCCGCTATCGAAAAATGGACCTCCGCTCCCTCCGACCGGCCGATCCAGTTACGCTGCATCTCCTTTATATTCTCGGGCCAATCGAGGTCGTCCAGGCCTGTCAACAAACGCTCCGCATATTCGGTAATGCGCAGCATCCACTGTCGCATCGGTTTGCGGACTACCGGATAGTCTCCGCGTTCACTCTTGCCGTCGATCACCTCCTCATTCGCGAGTACCGTTCCCAGTTCCGGACACCAGTTGACCGGCACTTCTTCTTCATAGGCCAAGCCTTTCTCGAACAGCTTCAAAAAGATCCACTGGGTCCACCGAAAATAGTCCGGATCGACCGTAGCAAGTTCCCGTTGCCAATCGTACGAAAAGCCAAGCGATTTCAACTGGCTTCGGAAGCGTTCGATATTGTTCCGGGTTGTCTCTCTGGGATGGGTGCCGGTCTGGAGCGCATATTGCTCCGCAGGCAAGCCGAACGCATCCCATCCCATCGGATGAAGCACATTGAAGCCGCACATGCGCTTGTACCGCGCCACGATATCGGTAGCGGTATAACCTTCCGGGTGACCGACATGTAGTCCTGCGCCACTCGGATAAGGGAACATGTCCAGCACATAGTATTTCGGCCTGGACTGATCCACCTCCTCGGAAGTCCGAAACGTTTGGTGCTCTTCCCAATATGCCTGCCACTTTTCTTCGATTTCCTTGTGCGGGTACCCTGCCATGAAAACCTATTATTCGGTTTATTGGACGTAAGCGGTAAAAATAGGGCTTCTACATTCGGCGTGCCGTATCCGAATGCCGGGAGAGCAAACTCCGCATGCCGCGGTCGCAACGACCTCCCTTGAATAGACCCGGTTATAAGTTTTCCGATTGTGCAGGTAGGCGTTGTGTGCCGGCACGCATGCAAGTTCCGGGAGCGATCGCTGCAAATTCACTCCGGTTCTTTCCGTTCCCGCAGGATTCGGTCCACGCCGGTGATTGCTTATCTATCCGATCTTCCAAGTGGATCCTTCGTAGAAGCGATCCAACCATTTACGGAAACAACCGAGGCGCCGATATGCTCGACCATGCGGCCGTTCTACGCGATGCGACCACCATAGCCGTCGTTGGGATTTCTTCCAATCCGGAACGTATCAGTCACGTCGTTGCCCGTTATCTGCAGCAGGCCGGATACGAAATCGTGCCGGTCAATCCTGGACACAAGCATCTTCTGGGTGTTGCCTGCTATCCGGACATCTCGGCGATTCCGGATGATATCCATCTCGACATCGTCGATATCTTTCGAAAGCCCGAACACACGGCCGAGATGGTTCGACTGGTTGCGGAACGGGCGGAGCGAACAGGAAACAGGCCCGTGGTATGGACACAGCTCGGCGTTTCGTCAGACGAAGCGGCGCAGATAGCTACCGGGGCGGGATTGCCCTATGTCACCAACGAATGCACGATGGCAACGCACCGTATGGCTCTGTAGAGGCATTGCCGATGGTCTACCCCGCTCCCGCAAGCGGCACATTCGGCGCGCGGCATGTCAGAGGGTTGCTACCAACCTCCGGAAAGTTTCCAATTCCTCTCTAACGGCTGCTCTGACGGGTGCGATACGCGGATCGTCATGATGCTCCGAGGCCGCAAGTACCGCTTCGAAAAAATGCTCCTGTGCCTCCGGTCCCCGACTGAGCGCCGTACGGTTTCTGCCCTGTTTGAAGGGATCGATCCCACCGGCCATTGTCTGGTTCATCGTCCACAGATTGTGCAGCTTGTCCGCCAGACTTATGGCCATGGCAGCGGTCGATCCTTTTTGCAACACCTCGACATAGTCTTCCTTTCTTACCTCCCACGACCGTGGCAGGCCCACCGCGTTACGTTTTCGCTCGGTTACCTCCTCGACGAGCCGCGTGACGTCCTCTCCCATCAGCTTTGTCAACTCGTTTCGCGACATGTGTGCGTGGGCGGCATTTCGATCCTCGAGGATGTCGTGTAGAAATGCCGCTGCTACCGTGATGTCGTTCCATCCCGCCCTGGCTACCAGCAACCCGACCATGGTCGTGTGCGCACTGACCGGTACCTTTACGGAGCGACCATGAGGGAGTCTGAACGGCTTTTTCCGCCACCTGAACTTCCGATACGTGCCGTCGTGCCACTGCGCTGAAAGCTCAACAGCCTTTTCTACCAGGGGGGAAAGCATTCTGTCACGAACTAAATATGGAGGATGTGGTGCCGGGATGTATCATCCGGTACATCGCGCAGCAATTGCCGGACAAATCCCGTTCCGTACCTTACAAGGTACTGCATAATGGAAAAAATCCGTTCCTGCGGCTTTCCGTACGGATAGAGATTATTGGCCGCCTTGTCGAGCTGCGCATCGATCAGGTCATGCTTTTTCTTTTCCGACTTCAGCACCTTGCCCTGAAATTTGCCGATTTCCTTCTCAAGACTCTTGCCGAATGCTGCGGCAGCGCCGTTCAGGCCCGGGTCGACCGCCCGTGCCGCATCGGCTAGCGGCCGTATCGCATCCTCGATATCGGTCCTGACATCCTGCGCGATCTTTTTCAAATCGACCGACATCTCCTTCTCGACCACCCGTCGAAAGAGGGTCTCGACGCCACTGCCCAGGTCAGGTACCGAGAGATCGTATTTCTCGAGCACTTTCCTGACTTTTCCCTCCACCAGACTTGCACTCAGCCTGGGATAGATCATTGGCATGGAGACGCCGGCCCACCGATAAAGCGGGCTGAACTGGGCGAAGTAAGCAACTTCGCCCGGGCCGGCTACATAGGCAACCGTCGGCAGCACCGTATCCTGGTAAAGCGGACGAAGTACCACGTTTGGAGAGATCGTCTCCGGGGCAGATTGAACGAGAGCGACAAGGTCATCCCTGCTGAATCGACGATCGGAATCGCGCACAGTGATGGAGCCACCCCGGGCATCCAGTGACTTCCGCTCGTCTCCTTCATACAGAAACAATCCCAGCGGCGCGCTTCGCACCTGGGCGTGATACCGCTTCTCCAGCACGTCGCCCGCCTTCAGCAGCAGGCTATGGGAGTGTTCAAAATCTTTTACCTCACGAACGAACAACGAGACGGCCATCGCCTTGAGGTCCGGATCGTCGGGACGCACGAACAGCAGCCCGCTGTCACCGAAAAGCGCGGCGAGAAAGCGGGCAAATGCGTCATAGAACGTCACGCCCTCGTCGTAGCATGAGTGCGCAAGATTCAGCACGTCAGCCCGAAAATCGGAAGGAGGCAGCGCTTCATGGAGCCCGTCGCGTATGTCCACGATGTCGTTCGACACAACGAGACGTCCCACCGACGTACGGTTCATCTCCGCTCCCGGATAGCGAAGCGTCAGCGGCTCATTTCGATTCAGCAGCGACACCTGCCCGGCCTCCTGGAGATCATGATCCTCTCCCTCGAGCCAGAACAACGGCACGACCGGCCGTTCGAGCAGCGTTTCCAGGCGCGCAGCCAGCTTAACGGCCGTGACCGCCTTGTACAGGGTATAAAGCGGTCCGCCGAACAGTCCAAGCTGCTGGCCGGTTACGACCGCAAGACTATTCGGATGCCGCAGTCGCGCCGCCTGCTTTTCCACAACGGACGCTTCGTGCCATTTGGAGTTTTGCCGGTAGAGGATCTGCGACAGTAGTTCCCTATCGTGGGACGCTTCCGAAACGTTGCGTGCGATCGATGCATAGTCGGATTCCGATCGAAAATCCCCCGGAAAGTGGTCGAAAAGCGTGCCGGATCCGGCGCAGTAGTCGGAAAAAAGCTCCGTGAAGTGCTCCACTTCGGCGAATGAGACGCTCGAACGCTCGACAAAGAGATCCATAATGCGGTGTATTCGCCCTGCTACCGTAAATCCCGAAGACTGAACAGCCGGCGTTCGGACGGCCGCAGGAGAAAGCCGAAGAACGAAAGGGAATGCGTCGGATACCGTCTCTAATTGTTTTTGAGACGGGCAATGTCGTCACGAAGTTTTGCCGCGCGCTCGTAGTCTTCTTCGTCGATAGCTTTTTCCAGTTGCTTTTCCATCTTTTCGAGCGGGCTCATCGACTCCTCGGCGGCCTCTTCCGACTCGACGACGGTGGGTGTTCCCTCTTCTTCAGTCGAAATACCCGCCTCACCCAGCACCGATACAGCGACATATATGGGAGCCTCGACGCGTACCGCAAGCGCCACCGCATCACTCGGACGGCAATCCAGTTGCTTTTCCTCGCCGCCATGGTTGTACTGGACCTTGGCATAAAAGGTGCCTTCCCGCAACTCATCGACGACCACCTGAACGACCTCGGCGCCTAACGTGTCAAACAGGTCTCTCAGAAGGTCGTGCGTCATCGGCCTCGGCGGCTGGATCTTTTCGAGTTCCAATGCGATGGCTTGTGCTTCGAAAGCACCAATGATAATGGGCAGCCGGCGATTACCGTCCGTTTCGCCCAGTACCAATGCATAGGCACCGCCGCTAGATGAGCTCGTCGATAATCCCAGAATGTCGACCTGTACGTAATCCATGTGCCCTTATTTCTGGCGCAAACAATCGCCGCCGTCCATCGGCTTCGTCACTCTTTTTGAAGAATATTTTTTAACGCGACCAGGAATGCCTGGTTCTCCGCCGGTGTTCCGACGGTAACCCTGACGAAATTGCGAAGAAGGTGATATCCGCCTACGTCTCTGATCAAAACGCCCTCCGCTGCCATTCGTTCGACGAGCGCCACCGACGAAAGAGGCGTTCGAAAAATGAGGAAGTTTGTTTCAGACGGACGGACATCTACGGCGCCCATGCGAGACAATTCGGAGAACAATAACTCCCTCTGTTCCACGACACCGTGCACGCGCTTTTCGATAAACGAAGGATTCTCGAGTACGGCCATCATGGTCGCTTCCGACAGAACGTTTAGCACAAAAGGTAGCCGAACCTTCCGTATTTCATGAATCACTTCGGCATTTCCGACTACATAGCCGATGCGAAGTCCGGCAAGTCCGACCGCCTTCGAAAAGGTGCGCAGCACCAGCAAATTGGGATGCCGATCTATCAATTTCATTGCGGACGGATCCGCCACGAATTCCGCATACGCTTCATCAACGAGCACAAAGCCCGGAGCCGCAGCCACCAGCCGATCGATGGCATCCGGAGGGAGATACGTGCCGGTGGGACTTCCCGGATTGGTGAGCATCATCAGCGGCGCTGCGTTGCTCTCGGCGATCTTCACCATCGCATGGACGTCCGGAAGCAGGTCGTCGCGGCAAGAGACGAGATGCAAATCACCATCCTGAAGACGAATGGCCTTGCCGTAAAGTGAAAAAACGGGATCCGGCAACACGACGGGGGTGCCGGAGGCGACAAGGGTAGACGCAATTGCATAGATGAGATCGTTGGAACCGTTACTCAGAATGATGTTTCCCGGGGCCGTACCCAGCGAATCGGCAAGCGCCTCACGGGCCGGATCCGCGTAGTCGGTGGGATACCGGTTCCAGCTCAGCAAACGCAGTTTCTCGGTCACCGCCTCCTTCATCTCTCGCGGAAGGTCCGTGGCACTCTCATTCTGGTTCAGCTTGGCTACGAGGCCGTCATAGGACTTCACGGCATAGACGGATTCCCTTCTGACGGCCGGACGGATCAGCGTGAGCAGGTGATCAATATCTTTCCGGGAAGCACGGGCTTTCATTCTTGAGAAGTCCGTTCGTGTTTGTTCTTTGCGGCCAGCGCATCAAGCCGCACGGTGATGGCGTGTGCGTGGGCCGTGAGTTGCTCGGCTTCTGCAAACTGAACGATCGCAGGTCCCGTTTTGAGCAACCGCGCCCCGGTATAGGAGATAACGGATTGGTGTTTGAGGAAATCATCCACACCCAGCGCTGATGCGTAGCGCGCCGTACCAGAGGTCGGCAATACGTGGTTGGGTCCTGCGAAATAGTCCCCGACGGGCTCGGAAGCGTACGGTCCGAGAAAAATCGCGCCTGCATGCCGGATGCGTGTCATGAGTTCCCATGGCTTCTCTGCAATAATTTCGAGATGCTCGGGAGCCAGTTCGTTCACGAGATCCACCGCTTCATCCAGCGTATCGGTAATGATACAGGCAGAATAGTCCTCGAGTGACCTTGCAAGGATGTCCTTACGATCCAGATCGGGCCACCAGTGTTCAATCCGGTCACAGACGGCGGCTGCAAGGGATTGAGACGGGGTTGCCAGCACCGCAGATGCCTTTTCATCGTGTTCCGCCTGCGCAAGCAGGTCGGCCGCCACGAACACGGGATCCGCCTTTTCGTCTGCCAGCACCACGATTTCACTGGGACCGGCAACGGCGTCTATATCTACCTGGCCGAACACCTGTTTTTTTGCCGCCGCGACCCATGCATTTCCAGGTCCGACAATCTTGTCTACACGCCGGATACTATCTGTGCCATACGCCATCGCTGCGATCGCCTGCGCGCCGCCCACGGAATACACCTCCTGTATCCCGAGAAATGCTGCAGCCGCGAGCACGAGGGATGCGGGGTAGCCGGCACTGCCGGCAGCGGGCGGTGACGTGATGACCAGTTCGTCGCAGCCTGCCACCTGTGCCGGGATAGCGTTCATGAGTAGGCTCGACGGGTAAAAAGCCGCTCCGCCGGGCACGTAGAGACCGACCCGTTCGAGCGGTACGACGCGTTGTCCCAGGATAACCCCGTCACCGTCGTCGGTGAACCAGGACCGACGCATCTGTTTCTCGTGGAAATGCCGAATGTTATCGGCCGCCTGGCGAAGTACGGAAAGCAAGTCCTCATCCAGTTCGGCGAGGGCATCGGATAGCGCCTCTTCCGGCACACGCAGACCCTCCGGCCGCACGCCGTCGTACCTTTCCGTCAAGCGCAACAGTGCTTCATCACCGTTCTCACGGACATCATAGACGATTGCATCCACATCCCGAAGAAATCCCTGGTCGAATACCGCCGAGCGATCGAATATCTTCCGGAGACGTCGATGCCTATCCCGGTAGGCGACAATCTGTAGCATGCCGATAGACGGAAAAAGGAAAAAGCCGGACCCGGCCGGCTTTTTCTTGGCTAATTTTGGGCAAACCGCGTGTTGGGTGTGCGGATTACGTTAGAACTCCTGATCGTGTTGTTCACCGGATCCATCCGGTTCAACGACGGTCAATTCAGGAAGTCCCCGGAACTCGTAGTCGGGAAGGCGCTCCGTCTTGATGTGATGTACCACGTCATGAAGCGCGTTGACGAATTTCCCGAAGTCCTCCTTATACAGGAAAACTTTGTGCTTCTCATACCGTCCGTCACCGACGCGCTTGCTTTCGGTGATGGTGATGAAAAAGTCCTCGCCGGAGCGGGTAGTTTTGACGTCAAAGAAATACGTCCGCTTGCCTGCCAGAACGCGGTGGGAGTAGACCTCATCCCGGTTTCGTGAGCCGCCCTTGTTCTGTTTGCGCTCGCCGAAGCCGTCCCTCTTACTAAAATCGTCGCCGTAACTCATAAGCTCGCAAAGTTTCGTCTGCTTTCTGCCTTTCTCCTTCCGGAACCGCTCTTTCGATAACGCCCCGTTCGGTGTTTCGGTGGCAAATATGGAACCTCACTTGTGGGATCTGCCGCTTGTGCGGCGGCCGCTAATATCACCATAAAACGTTACAAAACCAACGTCGAACACAAAGTGGCCGGTCGAAAGGCCCCATTCCGGCTTCACTTCCCTTTATTCGGACGCGGCTTTTCACAAAAGCTTTGCCGGGGCTTCCAACTTGGCCTGCGCTTGCGCAAACCCGCCCCCCGGGGCACATCATCCCCGACGTTGCCATGCATCTATTACCAATTCATGGATATATCTGCGGAGGATTTCCTGCACGGATGCACCAACCGCCAGAACGTCTTCATGGGACAATTCGCCGTCTTGCAGTCCGGCTGCCGCATTGGTGATGGTTGATATGCCGAGCACGGACATGCCGAGGCGTCGGGCTTGAACGGCTTCCGGAACGGTACTCATGCCGACGGCATCGGCACCCGCCGTTCGATAATAGGAGATTTCGGCTTTGGTCTCATACGACGGGCCGAGCGTCCATACGTACACACCGGTTGAGACGGGGAGTCCGAGTCGTCTTCCCAGCTCCGCTGCACGGGCGAGCCAATCGGAATCGTAAGGGGATGGCAAACGTTTGCCGGAAAACGCCGGTCCGGATGACGGGCTGCGAAAAGTCATGTTGAGATGGTCCGAGATAAGCATGATGCTCCCCGGCGTACAGGCGGTGCCGATACCGCCCGCCGCATTGGTAAGGATCAATGTGTCGGCACCCAGCGCATGGGCCAGCCGAACAGGAAACGCCACCGTCGAGGCATCATATCCCTCGTAACAGTGTACGCGTCCCTTGAAAACCGCTACCTCGACACCTTTCAGCTCGCCGATCACCAGGCTGCCTTCGTGACCCGCAACCGATGACCGCGGATAGCCGGGCAGAGCGGTTGTTGGGAATCGTTGCGCTTGATCGAGATCATCGGCGATCGCACCCAGACCGGAACCCAGGATGAGAGCAATTGACGGCGTTCGCCGCTCACCGGAGCGAATGAGACGGAGTGCGTCGTGCACATCGACGGTGCCCCCCTCTTGATCTCCGGTGATATGGATGTCGCGTTCCGGCATCCATTTAACTCCCGGGCAGCGAATAGCCGCCTGCAGACGGGGTAAGCTTGATTACCACAATCGTCATATCGTCTTGTCTTCCGGCCCCGTCAATGAAGCGATCCACGTCTTCGGTGATTCCATTCAATATCTCTTCAGCGGACAAAGACCCGAGCGCACCGATTCTGGCGGCAAGCCGCTCATCACCGTACCGTTCATTTGCGGCACTGACGGCTTCCGAAAATCCGTCCGTGTACAATACCAGCGCATCTCCGGATTTGACCCGCAACGTCACTTCCTCTATCGAAGAATCGAATCGTTCTCCTGAATCCAGCCCCAGTGCGATTCCGCCCGGCCGGACCATATCCGGAACCTGACTGGGAGAGCGTTTCAGGAATACCGGGTTGTGGCCGGCACGGCTAAAGGTAAAAGTTTGTTTATCCAAGTCCAGAATGCCATAAACGACCGATATGAATGTTCCCCGTTCCGCGTTCTCCCAGAACAACCGGTTCATTCGTTTGAGCACTTCGGAAGTCGCATCGATTTCGCGGCACAGCGTTCTGAAAAAGGCTTTTGAGAGCGTCATATAAAACGCCGCCTGGATACCCTTGCCACTTACGTCTCCAACAATAACGGCAATGCGAGAATCGGAGAGTTTCACGAAATCGTAGTAGTCTCCGCCCACCTCGTTTGCCGGCAGACAATACCCGAGCGCCTCGACACCTTCCATCTCCGGCATGCGCCGCGGTAGAAACGACTCCTGCACCTGCCGCGCTATCTCCAATTCACGTGTAAGGCGTTCCTTGGCGGCCAACTCCCGGATGTAGGAGGGAACATATTCCGGCACTTCATCCGTGGGGCGGCCCCTTACGCTAACGTACACGCCTCCAAAAACCATTACGGCCATCAAACCCAGGGCAATACCGCCGTCAGCCGTGACACCCGATGCGTCCCAGAACGAAAGGCCGGTAGTGAACGCGGTTGCGCCCACGATGAGCGCAATAAAGGCAGCAAGAAAATCATAGCGCCAGTAGATCCAGAGCAGATAGGCACCGGAAAACAGCGCACCGGCGCCGGCAGCGAGCGATCCTCCGAATCGCACCGGAGCCATCCGGAGAAGACCGAGAACCAGCACCCCAAGTAGAATGACCCAAATGCGCGACAAGTCTCTGGCACGCAGAAACGAGACAATCCCCGTCAGCGCGATGGCCAAGGAGAGATATCCTCCCCAGACGTTTGAGGCGAGAATGGCCAGAAACGGTGAAATCATGATCCGGCCCATCTGCGCCTCCGGACGCCCGATCAACCAAGCATCGGGAAATACTCTCAGGCCGAGCACGCACAAACCGGCAAAGACGAGACCGAGACCAATGCCGCGCAGTATCGACGAACCGACAGGACGAGCGAAGAAATGCGTCGAGCGGACAAATCCGAGCGAACGGTTGCGTTCGTCACCAATCTCACGCGACATCGAGTCGGCGGCACCAGCAACAAAAAATACCAGCAGGCCGATTCCCAACCCGATAAATGCCGATGCCAGTAATGATCCCGCAAACGCGACGACCCCCTGCGCCGGCACCTCCTCGCTCATCAGACTCGCCGCGATGCGAAGCAGCATCGATAAGAACCCGAAAGAGCCCATTACGACCCCGTCCCGCATCGCCGCCTTCACATCGACCGAGTTTGCCCCCAACCGGCGGAAAAAGGCGATGATCATAGCGATGACGAGCACAATCAGCAGCACAATGGAAACCGTATCGGCAAACTCCGATCGGCGCCACCAGGCGGGGGTTGCATTCCGGGAGTGGTCGAAGCTGGTTTCCATTCCTGCCAGCACACCCAGTGGAGTGGTTTCGACGACGGAAAGGATGGCGATACCGTGTACCGGTTTCTGCGTCGTGAAGCGCGTACGAATGATCCCCGGTTTATCGATAGGCATCCACACGGAATCTGCCGAGACGATCGTGCCCAGATCCGTACTTTGATCCAAGTGGTAGCGTGCAAGAGCCGTCACCGCCAGCGTATCCAATTCGAATCGGCCTCCGCCACGCGCGGCATCACGCCCTCGTCGACGCCGAATCAGCCTGACATCACGTCCTGTTTTTTGTTGCAGAGCGGCGAATACGGAATCGGCGGCTGCAAATACGGAGTCACGTGCCGAAACCGGAGGCGGGCGGTCTCTGCCGAATCCCTGGTCTTGACTATCCGGGGACTCCGCCGGTACCATCCGGTCGTCACGCCGAGATAAGGCTGCTCCGGTGAGCGCTTCGGTATCCGGTTGCAGGGTG
>CAZIIP010000064.1:0-12435 GCA_964539455.1 uncultured Rhodothermales bacterium | reverse complement strand
ATGTACGTATCGTTCGATACCGGTGAACATTGGCAGCCCTTCCAGATGAACCTCCCGGTCACGCCCATTACGGATATGGCCGTCAAAGAGCAGGATCTGGTGGTGGCGACGCAGGGAAGAGGCTTCTGGATCCTCGACGATCTGACACCGCTGCACTATCTACCGATTGAGATGCCGGATTCCGGTATGGTCTTTTTTCCTCCACGGCCGGCGTACCGGACCCAGTTGCGCGGATTTCGTGACGGCATCGTTCCGGAACGAGCGCCCCGGGGCATACAGCTCCATGTACTGTTTGCCGAAATGCCCGACACGTCGGCGACACCCGCTACGGTAACGATCAAGAAGTCGAACGGCGATACGGTGCGTGTGCTTTCGACGCGTCCGGACAAGGAAGCATCCGAACTTCCGCTTTCAATCAAGAAGGGGCTCAACCGGCTTTCATGGGATTTGCGTTATCCCCCTCCGCGTCTTGCCGAAGGATCGTTCATGTCACTGGCCTTTACGGGCGGAGCATTTGCTGCACCGGGTACCTATACGGCAGATCTCGTCGCGGACGGCTCACGCGCCTCCGTATCTTTCGAAATAAAGAAAGATCCGCGCTGGTCTGCCTCAGACCCTGACCTTGTGGAGCAGACCCGGCTTGCACTGACCGTCCGTGACGACCTGGACAAGGTGCATCGCATGGTGCGCACAATCCGATCGGTTCGGAAACAAGTGACCGAGCAGGCGGAACGGGCGGTCAAGGCCGGCTATCCGGATACGCTGAAGGCGGCCGCCGGTGCGTTGACCGACAGCCTCACGGCGCTCGAAGTGCAACTCATCCAGACCAAACACGAGTCGGGACAGGATCCCATCAACTTCCCACCCATGCTGGACGACCAGTTCGCCTACCTGTACGCGATTGTTGTCGGTCAGGATGCGCGTCCAACACAGGGATGCTACGACCGTCTGGAAGATTTACGGGCCGAACTGACGCCGCTCGAAGAACGCTATAGGTTGCTCACAAGAGACCGACTCGCGGACTTCTTAAACCTCCTTGATCGATATGTCGTTCCACGGGTGCTGTTGACGGAACATCCATAGTGCAGAGCGTCCACCAACCATTTTACTGTTGACCGTTTCACTGGCCCTCGCGGCGGGAACGCTGCCTTTCCTGAACGAGATTGTTGCGCTTCTAATCGTTAGTGTGGCAATCGCCTATGTGAGCTACCGGCTCAGCCTCGAACCGATTGTCGGATTCCTGATTGCCGGAGTAGTGATCGGACCTCATGCGTTGGGACTCGTCTCTGAGGAAGAACTGGTGAGCACACTCGCCGAGATCGGGGTAATCCTGCTGCTGTTCACGATCGGTACCGAGTTCAGTTTGTCGAAACTCGCTCGTATGTCGAAAGAGATATTCGTCGGTGGAGGACTTCAGGTACTGGTGACGGCGCTTGTGGTATTGGCTATCGCGATGGCGTTCGGCCAGAGTTGGCAAACCGGTTTCTATACGGGATGTCTCGTAGCGCTCAGCAGCACGGCGATCGTGTTGGGAATGCTGTCGGAGCGAAAGGAAACGGGGACTCCCACAGGACGTCTGTCAGTCGGATTTCTCATTTTCCAGGATCTAGCCATCGTGTTGATGGTGCTTCTGGTGCCGATGCTGTCCGGCTCCGGATTCTCGGTCATCGGACTGCTTTCGGTCCTCGGTCGTGCGGCCCTGCTCGTGGCAATTGTGATTGTTCTTGCGCGGCGAGCGGTTCCGTGGATTGTCGATCTCATTGCCCGAACGCGCAGGCAGGAGCTGTTTCTGATATCGGTCATTGCCATCTGTTTCGGCACGGCGGCGTTGTCGAACCTGATGGGCGTGAGCCTCGCTCTCGGCGCCTTTCTGGCCGGCCTTGTGCTGAGTGAGAGCAGATACAGAGAGCAGGCACTGGGAGAGATTTTGCCGTTGCGGATTGTCTTCAGCGCCGTGTTCTTCGTTTCCGTGGGAATGCTGCTGGACGTCGGCTTTTTTATCCGGAATCCGCTGTTGATACTCGCCATAGCCGGCGCGGTGATTGTACTCAAAGCGATCATAGCGGGCGTAGGGGTGGTTCTGTTGCGTTATCCCGTCGCGATAGCCGCCGGCGTCGGCGTGACGCTCTCCCAGATCGGCGAATTCTCCTTTGTGCTGGAAAAAGCGGGACGTGAAGCGGGACTGACTCCGGCCGGAATGGGATACGAAGGCACACAGATTTTTATGGCCGTTTCAGTCATTTTGATGATCCTGACGCCATTGATGGTCGGAGCCGGACCATGGATTCAGAACAAGATTGCCGAAGGTGACCTCAAGTCATCACCTCAGGGTGAATCGGAGAAACCGCAGGCCGTCGGTCTCAGCGACCATGTCGTCGTTGTCGGTTGTGGAACGTCCGGCCGCCGACTCGTGCAGGTTCTCGGCGACACGGAAATCCCGTTCGTCGTCATCGAGCTCGATCCGACGACCACGCAGGAACTGGCGCGACACGAAATTCCGCATGTGCTGGGCGATGCATCGCGGCGTTTTATTCTCGAGAAGGCCGCAATCGAGCGGGCGAAAATGTGTGTCGTAACCCACGGTGAGCATGCGGCGACACTACATACGGTCAGGCTGTCCCGGCACCTCAATCCAACCGTGCAGATTATAGCGCGTACGCGGCTGATCGATGAAGTGGAGCGACTGGAGCAGATCGGCGCCGACATCGTGATTCCGGAGGAACTGGAGACGACCGTCCGCATCTTTTCGCACGTACTCGGTGCTTACATGGTGGCCCCCGCCGAGATCGACCGGCTGACGCGCGCGTTGCGTGCAGACGATTACAGGCACCTTCGCGGCAGTATCCACGAAGCACACCTCATGGTGCTTCAGGGTCTGGACGAGGAGGGATTGCATACGCGTGCCGTAGCCGTTCGGGAGGGTGCGCCGGCGGCTCACCGGACGTTATCCGACCTAGGAATGCGCCAGAATTTCGGCATCAGCGTTCTGGCCGTGCGTCGTAACAACGAAACACGCGGCAACCCGGACGGGACATTCGAGCTCCTGCCGGGCGATCGTCTTGTTCTAATCGGTGAGGCGGAAAAGTTCGAGGCGGCAGCCTATCTGTTTAGGCCCAAAACGGCTGACAAAGACGCGTCTCCGGCCCGGTAGGTTGTGCGGGACGAAGGAGATTAGCCGGTTCCGGCGTGAGCAAAGATCGGCATGCCCCAAAGGGACCGCTGTAACTTTGCGTATGTTGAAACATCGATCAACGATTGTACAATCCGCGCTGACCCCGACCCTCCTGCAAGCCCACATTCCGGTATGCAACAACCAGGCGATACGTTTTCGCCTCTCAATAACGGTGAAACTGCTCGCGTAACACATTCGTACTATTTGTCTCGCGTTCACGCACCATCCACACATCCACACATGCTGAAAATGGGCCGTCTGTTTATCCTTGTGTTCGTGACGTTCGCGCTGTTCGGCTGTGGGCCAAATGCCGTATCGCAAAACCAGGAGCGCGAACCCCAGCGGGTGGTCACCCGCAAGGATTCCGCACAGACGGCCATTTCGCTGAGTAGACGAACGGCAATCACCGAAGCGGTCGAGGCGGTCGCCCCGGCCGTAGTAAGCATTAACGTCACGGAAGTCGAACGATATGTCTCTCGCGATCCGCTCGCGGAGTGGATTTTCGGCCTGCGGCCACGCGTTTACGAAAAAGAGGTCAAGCAGCTCGGCTCAGGATTCGTGATCTCACCCGACGGATACATCGTCACCAACGAACACGTGGCCGGCAATGCCGTCGAGATCTGGGTGGCATTTCCAAACGGCGATCTCCTGGAGGCCGAACTCGTCGGCAGCGACGAACTGAGTGATCTCGCGCTCATCAAAGTCGAACCCGAGGAGCCCTTGCCGTATCTGGCTTTTGCCACGGAGAACAGGGTCCTCGTTGGAGAATGGGTGATCGCACTGGGCAATCCGTATGGATTGTTCGAAGCCCGTGAACCGTCGGTTACCGTCGGTGTCGTGAGCGGGCTCGGTCGGGATTACCGGACCAACGGACGCAGGTCCTTCCGGGACATGATCCAGACCGATGCGGCGATCAATCCCGGCAACTCCGGCGGTCCACTCGTCAATGCCCTCGGGGAAGTGATCGGCGTAAATACCTTTATCTATACACAGAGTGGTGGCAACGTCGGTATCGGATTTGCCGTCCCGGCCGAACGGGCCGGCCGGGTCGTCAACGAATTGCGGGAAACGGGAGAAGTCGACCGGCAGATCTATACCGGACTCAGCGTTTCATCCATCGCACGCCAGCCACGCATCGCCCGTGCGCTCAATCTGGAGAAGGCGGAAGGCATTCTCGTGGAAAGCGTCGATCGGGGATCGCCGGCTGCCGATGCGGGAATCGAGGCATATGACGTAATACTGGCGATTGAAGGTGATCCCGTCCAGGACCTCAATGATGCGCGCTCGGCACTCGCCGTATTCCGGCCGGGTGACGAGGTGACGTTTACCATTCTGCGAAAAGGCCGCGAACGTGAGGTCACCATTTTGCTCGACCGCCGGTCATGACGTGAACAAAACCGTATCCGCACGCCTTTTTGCTCTCGTTTCGGCACTTCTGATCCTCGTCCTCCAGGGGTGCACCGGATACGGTAGCCGTGAGCCGCAAACGCTGTTTCCCGCCGACTCCCTCTCGCGCAGAATGGCCGCGTCCACGCCGGTAGATACGCTTCAACAAATCTGGATCCGGCGGGATTTGAATGATAAAAACGACCGCGCCTATGTCGGATCGGTTCGATTCGGCCATGCCGGTTTCGTTCACGTAGCAGATGTAAACGGGCACCGGCTACTCGTCTTCGACTCCACAGGTTCGCCGGTTGAAGAAATAGCCCACCCCTCGTTCCGGCATCCGTATCTCATCCATGTTTCGAACGACACCCTGATCGTCCACAATGCCGGACGTTCATCGGTCGATTTGTATGTAGACCGGACTCCGGAAGCTTCCGTATCCGTGCCCGACAGCCAAAGCCGGAAGGCACTCTCCACATTCGCAGGCTATCTGGCTCCCCATGTCTTCGTGAAAGATCTGAGCCGGCAACCGCCACGGCTACTGCGGTACGACCTGCACGGCCAAAAAGAAGCATCATCGGTGCCGCTACCGGCGCCGTGGTGGCGACACCGCGGAGTCTTGCGGCCCTGGAACAATCGATTGGTCGCCCCGTCCGCCTTCCAGCCCTTCATTTACCTCTTCGATCGTTCGCTTTCGATCGATTCGCTGCGTCTCCAGGGCTTCGACTCTCCGGCACTGAACAGAACGCGCTCGTTCGTGCTGGGCGATCGCGATGAGCCTCCTCTGCTCGTTCCCTCGGCAGCCGCAGCGGATAACCGGCTGTTCGTATTGAATTCACGGCCCGGCTGGATCCGGATCGACGTCTTCGATGAATCCGGAGTGCTCAGGCACATCCTGATCCAGCCCGATCCGGAGGCCGGATCCGGTAACACCATTGACATCGACGTCCGACGTACAGTAAAAAGCGTTTACGAGATTGCAGTAGCAAGCGTTGACACACACTACGGAGCGTTTTCGCTCACCTACCGTTCTACCGTCACGGTATTTCGCTGGAATGCGCCCGACGAACCCACCTGATCACCTTTTCGCCCCCCACGGATAACCGGCGTGCGGGCACTCGGCAGATAGCCCGGCAACAGTGCGCCGAGACAAGCCAATCTCACGGGCACATCCGGCTCATGGAACATCCGGTTTCCGGATGCATGAGAAATTGTTCTGTTCACCCATGATCGGTGTTGTCTATGAGTGAGGCCCTTCTACGTATTTCAACGCTCGGCGCACTGAAGGAATCCGGCTATCGGGTTCGTTCGGTCAAGGATGAGCTGCGCAACAATCTGATCGAGAAACTCCAGCGCGGCGAACACATCTTTCCGGGCATCCTCGGATACGACCGCAGCGTTATCCCGCAAATCCAGAACGCCTTGCTGGCCCGCCATGACGTCATTTTGCTCGGCCTTCGCGGTCAGGCGAAAAGCCGCATCATCCGCATGATGCCCGGTTTGCTGGATGAGCACACGCCGATAATTGCAGATACCGAGCTGAACGAGAATCCGTTTGCTCCCGTTTCGAAGAAGGCGCGCAAAATGATAGGCGAGATGGGAGACGAAACCCCGATCGAGTGGCTGCACCGAAGTGAACGATATGGAGAGAAGCTGGCGACGCCCGACACGTCCATCGCCGACCTGATCGGGGATATCGACCCGATCAAGGCGGCGACACATCGTCTGACGTATGCGGACGAGGAGGTGCTCCATTTCGGCATCATTCCCCGCTCCAACCGCGGCATTTTTGCGATTAACGAACTTCCCGATCTGCAGCCGCGCATCCAGGTCGGGCTATTGAACATAATGGAAGAACAGGATATTCAGATTCGCGGATTCAATATTCGGATTCCACTCGATATTCTGATGGTCTATTCGGCAAATCCGGAGGACTATACCAATCGCGGGAATATTATCACGCCACTGAAAGACCGCATCGACAGCCAGATCATCACCCACTATCCAAAATCGCTGGAAATCGGCGTGGAGATCACACGGAACGAAGCGTGGGAGAAGCGGAGCGGTGTTGAGGTGAGCATCGCGCACTTTTTTCGAGAGATTGTCGAGCAGATCGCCTTCGAAGCACGTGCCAGTGAGTATGTCGACCAGAAGTCGGGCGTTTCGGCGCGACTCACCCGATCGGCATTCGAGAACCTCATTTCCGCCGCCGAGCGCCGGGCACTCATCAACGGCGAATCGTCGACAAGCCTCCGCATCAGCGATCTGGCGTTTCTCGAGCCGGCCGTAACCGGCAAAGTGGAACTGGTTTATGAGGGCGAGCAGGAAGGACCGCAAAACGTGGCGCGCATGCTGATAGGACGGGCCGTGCGCACCGTTTTCAGCCGCTATTTCCCGGATCCCGGGAAACGTGGAGACAGCAAATCGGAGTATGCAGAGATTCTTCGCTGGTTTGCCTCCGGAAACCACGTGGATCTGGCTCCCGAACTCTCATTCGACATGTATCGCAAACGGCTCGACCACGTCAGCGGGCTTCATGCCGTCGTCCACAAGCACACCAATCCAAGCACTCCCGAAGAAACGGCTTCGTCAATGGAATTTGTACTCGAGGCCCTGCACCAGCACTCCCTGATCGGGAAAGACCGGTTGGAAGAACAGACGAGCTATACCGACATGATGGGATCCGTGCTGTCCGCACTCAGAGGGTCCGATGAAGATCTGGATCTGGATCTCGACGACGACGACGCGGATTTCCGTTGACCTGCACCATGAATCGGGATGAACATGCCGAACCTCGGAACACTTACCACCGACCACGGCCCGGTCCGGCTGCGTTTCGCCGGCGCGGATGACGCAACGCAGATCTGCCGGTTGATCCGCGCACTGGCCCGATACGAGCGACTCGCCCATGAGTCCGATCCCGATCCGCACGCACTTTCCGAACACCTGAAGGGTGACGGAAAACCGGGACTCGAAGCCATCCTCGCGATTAACGAGGAGGATCGCGTCGTTGGATTCGCACTTTTCTTCTCCAATTACTCGACATTTTTGACGCAGTGGGGCCTGTACCTCGAAGACCTGTTTGTGGAACCGGACTATCGGGGCGCAGGCATAGGATTTGCCTTGCTACGGACCGTCGCGGAACTGGCAGCCGAGCGGGGATGCGGTCGGCTCGACTGGGCGGTACTCGCCTGGAACGCACCGGCCATCGATTTCTATCGGCAACTCGGAGCCGAAATGAAGGGCGACTGGCGAATCATGCGACTGGAAGGCAAAGCCCTGGATAACCTGACCACTAGCGGGAGCCCGCATCAGACGCCCGCGTGATGCGTCCGTCCGGTTGGATAATCTCTCCACTTCGGGGACGAGCAGTAGGAAAACGATCGGGCGGCAATCCCGGGGCCGCATTCTCCGGTACGTAATAGACCGAACCTCCTTGTCTGACGATCCGGATCATCTGGCATTGTGGGGAAATCATTTCGCCTGGCCCGGGTGCCCTTGTAGGACACCGGCTCGCTCCCACACCCGGATCCTTGTCGTCGGGGACGTAGTGGGAATGCCCTCCGTGCGGTATCGCCGTGTACGGGTCCGACTTGAATACGCCCAGCGCATCGCCCATCAAAATCCCGAAGAATCCCGCAACAATGATGGCGACTACCCAGCGAAATCGCGATCCGGCCGTAGGTGACATGGATACTCTTTACTGTTTACACTTACACTTACACGTTCGCGCTATGGCTGCCGCACGGCGGGAAAGTGAGTAGACCGCCGTCGGAGCTTTTTTGACATGGATACTCCGTACTGTTTACACTCACACGTTCGCGCTATGGCTGCCGCACGGCGGGAAAGTGCGTAGACCGCCGTCGGAGCTTTGGGTTTCTTCGATCGAACCACCGTTCGGCCGAAAACCGTATGTTCTCAGCAATACAAATGTGCGTTCGCTACGGTGCCCGAAGCAGACGTCTCACCGCACCGGCCGGTTCCGGGATCCAAATTTGTCTCCACGTGAAAACCATTGTAATCATTCCGGCCCTGAATGAAGCCTCGTCGATCGATCGCGTGATTGATGCGCTCCCCGATGGCGTCGTGGACCTCGTACTGGTGGTAGACAACGGTTCGACGGACGAAACCGCAGCCGCAGCCCAGCGAGCCGGTGCAACCGTCGTCTCGGAACCGAGAAAGGGATACGGCCGGGCATGCCTCAAAGGCATGGACGAAATCGCGCCCTTGAAACCCGACGTCGTGGTTTTCCTCGACGGAGACTTCAGCGATTATCCGGAAGAGATCACACGACTGCTTTCTCCGATTGAACGGGGAGAGGCGGATTTCGTGGTGGGATCGCGGATGACCGGTAAACGCGAGAAGGGCGCCCTCCTGCCTCAAGCCCGCTACGGAAACCAGCTGGCGGGTATGCTGATCAAGTGGATCTGGGGCGTCCGATTTACAGATCTCGGCCCTTTTCGCGCGATACGTTTCCCCGCTCTTCTCGCACTCGACATGCAGGACAAAACCTACGGATGGACCGTCGAAATGCAGATCAAAGCTGCGCAAGCCGGACTGCGATGTCTTGAGGTGCCGGTATCATATCGCAAACGTATCGGCACGTCGAAGGTAACCGGCACCGTCTCCGGAACGGTGAAGGCGTCAGTCCGAATCCTGTGGCTGATCTTCCGGTATGCGATCGACAAGAAAGGCAACCTTTCCGGACGCTGACCTACGAAAACAAGCCCGCTCCGTCTACGGGCAGACCGCACGAAGGATGGTCCTGTAGAGAAGGGTACACATCACCAAGCAGAGTAGGAAAAAACAGCATCGGAGCGCCGGCACACGGGCTTCCGACACCCGGAGCACGACCGGTTTTCCGGAATTCGGAAGTCTGACAATGTATCTTCCGATAGACCCGACCGCACCGGTCTGCATGTAAGTACTGAACCGAAAACCCGCTATGACCAACCGTATCTGGTTCAACGGAAAACTGATTCCCTGGGAAGACGCAACCGTTCATGTGCTCTCGCATGCCTTGCACTACGGATCCTCCGTATTCGAGGGCATCCGCTGCTACGACACCGCGAAGGGATCGGCGGTGTTTCGCCTGAGCGATCACATGAGACGGCTTGTCGACTCTGCGAAAGTCTATCGAATGGAGATTCCGTACAGCCGGGAAGCCCTGGAGGAAGCCGTACTGGAGACGATTCGAGACAACGGCCTCAAGTCTTGCTACATACGGCCCGTGGCCTTCCGCGGAGCCGGATCAATGGGTGTGAATCCGATGGATAATCCCGTTGAGACGGCAATCGCCGTATGGGAGTGGGGCGCCTATCTGGGTGAAGAGGCTCTCGAAAAAGGGGTGCAGGTTCAGGTGGCGTCGTGGAATCGCATGGCCCCGAATACCTTTCCCGCTATGTCAAAAGCGGGAGGCAACTATCTCAATGCATCGCTGGTCAAGATGGACGCGGTGAAGAACGGGTATGACGAGGGCATTATGCTCTCGGTGTCCGGTCACGTCGCGGAGGGCAGCGGAGAGAATCTGTTCCTCATCAGGGACGGCGTCGTGTACACCGCACCGGCAGGCGCGTCCATTCTCCCGGGAATTACCCGCCATTCGGTGACCATGCTGGCACGCGAGATGGGGTACACGGTTGTCGAGCAGGAAATCCCGCGCGAAGCCCTGTATATCGCCGATGAACTGTTCTTTACGGGTACGGCGGCGGAGCTGACGCCTATCCGGTCGGTGGACAAAATACAGGTCGGGATCGGCAAACGAGGTCCCATCACGGAGCGCCTGCAAAATGCTTTTTTTCGCGTGCTGAAAAACGGGGACGATCCGCATGCGTGGCTGACATTCGTGTAGCACGCCCCATCACGCCAATCTCTTGCTGAAGGGTTCGCTCCCATGACCGACGAGCGACCGCAAAAGCGACACCGGGTACGCTGGTTTGCGGCCGGGACCGCCGGACTTCTCGTCGCGGCCCTCCTTGGCTATTTCTGGTTGCGCCGTTCGGGACAAGACATCGGCACCGCCGCTCTGACCCGGCTCGTCGAAACCTCTTTCGATCGGTTGGCGGCAGGAAGATACGTGCTGTCGATCGATTCGCTTACCGCGGACAGATCGATGGAGCGACTCGACGGTTTCGGCATTGTCATCGAGGCCGTACCGGACACCACCGTCACGGAAAATCTTCCGTTCAGAATCGACCTGCCCCATCTGTATCTTACCGGTGCCAAACCCTTCGACCTCGCCCGTGGGCGGTTGCCCGAGATCGGTGCACTGGTGCTGGAGCGGCCCTCGATCCGCCTCGGGCCGCTGCCGTCATCCGGCGATAGTGCCCGTGCGCAAACACCACAGGATCTGATCGCCGTTGCATTGCACGGATTGCGACTTGATTCCCTCCTGTTGCGCGATATGACGATCGTAATACAGGATGTGGCTCCTGCACTACCCGATACCATAACGGAAATCCGCCTGTGCTTTTCCGGATTGCGTGTCGATTCTACGCGCACGCACGCGGATTGGCCCTCGCTTTTCAGTGAGGACGTTGCATTGCATATCCGAAAAAGCAGCTGGCTGAATCCCGCCGGGCTCTATGAGATCACCGCGGGACCACTCCGCATTTCGACTGCGACCGGAACGGCCAGGCTGGACACTTTCGCCATTCAACCTGTTACCGGCGATTCTCAGCTGAATCTCCGGAGAGGTCATCGCGGCGGCCGGTACCGACTCGCTGTAGGTCCCGCCATCCTGACGGGCCTCGAAACCTACCGGCTGATCGAAACGGGTGACGTTTTCATCGAGACCGCAACCGTCAACGACTTCGATATCGACTATCTCGAAGACGCACGCCCGCCCCCGGGCCCGCCACGCGTTAAATGGCAACCCCAGCGATGGGCCGCCTCGCTCGATCGAACCTTCAACATAGATACGCTTCGGCTCACGGCAGGCAAAGTGCTGTACGAAAGGTTTGCCCCCGACGGTACGATGAAAGGGAGGTTGCCCTTCCGAAGGATGTACGCCACCGCGTATCATCTGAACAATCTAACCGGTTCCGATGACAGCCAACCGATATCCCAACTGGACGTCATCACCCACATTGCCGGCACCGGAAAACTGGATGTGCATTTCGAGCTCGACCTCGCATCGCCCGCATTCGACATGCGGTATAACGGTCGCTTCGGACCCATGACACTCGAGCCACTCAACGACTTTCTCGTACCGACGGAAGGATTGCGCATTCGCAGCGGCCACGTTGATTATGCGACATTTACCGTCAACGTAAATGACGGTATTGCGACGGGCGTGATGGACGCACGATACGAAGAGCTGCATATTGTGGAAGTAAACAAGGAGAGCGGAAGAAGCCGTCTGACCCACCGGCTGCGCTCCTTCCTGCTCAACACGTTCCGGCTGAAATCCAGCAATCTGGATACCGCCGACGCATCCCCGCGACGGGGAGTCATCGAGCACTCCTACACGGATACCGAGACCTTCCTCCACTTCCTCTGGTTTTCCACGCGGAGCGGCATATTCTCTATTACGGGTCTTGAAGACTAGGACCTGCCGGCGCGGAATGACGCCAGGGCCGGTTCGTGTGAACAGACACTGGCCTGCGATCTGCTCCTCGTGTGCGGCACGGTCTATAAGGTGCACAGCCGTCTCGTGACCAAGATATCGATCCATCAAAAAATGCGCGCCGTAGATGACAGGCGTGATGAGGACGGCAATAATGAATTTGTAGGCATGAAAAATTTGCCGGCAGTGGCTTCCGCTACGATTAACGCAGTCAAAAAAACGGCGGAACAGACGACAAACAGCCGCTGGGGCCTCTACAGTTCGTACGCATGGCGCATGGCGGCCGGATGATTGGTGGGGTATAGCTGAA
>CAZIIP010000063.1:5750-12555 GCA_964539455.1 uncultured Rhodothermales bacterium | reverse complement strand
CCACCGCCAAAAAGATGGGTATCACCGGCGAGAAGGTGACCCTGAATATCGAACGCTACGGTAATACCACCGCCGCAACCATTCCTCTTTGCCTTCATGATTGGGAGCACGATTTCCGCCGCGGCGATAACCTGATTCTCGCAGCATTCGGCGGCGGTTTCACATGGGGCGGCATTTACATAAAATGGAGCTACGACGGATCCGAACGATTGCAGGAGCATCCGTCGGTAACCTCCCAGGAGTTTGTCGAACTTGAAAAATAGTTCCACCGTTTTTATTGAACCTAAGCGCGATTGGCGTCGTGACGGAATTATTGGAAATAATAAACTAACATTGTAAGCCTGACAGCCTCCCAGGTCATCCTGCCGCACTCACCCGTATATTCACTCCATGTCAGCTATTACCTCGCTTCTTTTTCCCGGCCAGGGCTCACAATTCGTGGGTATGGGCAGGGATCTCTACGACGCGTTTCCTCAAGCCCAGGCTGTTTTCGATCAGGCGAACGACCTGCTGGAAGATGTCCCGCTATTGGACCTGATGTTCGGCGATCCGGACGATGCGGATCGCTCGGCAGCTGCCCTCAAGAACACGGAAAACACCCAACCCGCTCTGCTCGTGCACTCGATGGCTTCAATGGCGGTACTGACGTCACTCGGGGTCGTACCCGATATGGCTGCAGGACACAGTCTCGGTGAATACACTGCGCTGGCAGCTACTGAAGCCATTACATTCGCCGACGGCCTGGACCTGGTCCGTAGACGGGGACTCGTGATGGCCGATGCCGGCAGCGATCGGCCGGGAGCAATGGCGGCCCTCATCGGCATGGAAGAGAGTGAGGTGGAATCGGTTTGTCACACAGCCACCTCCTCGACGCCGGGAGTGGTCCAGGCGGCCAACTTCAATGCGCCCGGACAAATTGTCATCTCCGGCGATACGGCAGCGGTGGAAGAAGCGATGAAGCTGGCCGGCGAGCGCGGCGCCCGGCGCGTGATCACCCTGCCGGTCAGTGGCGCTTTTCACTCACCGTTGATGGAACCGGCGGTAGAAAGGTTTGCCGGGAAACTACGCGATATCGTCATACGCGAGCCGGTTTGTCCGGTATATCTGAACGTCACGGCCCGACCGACGCGGGATCCGGATGCCATTCGAGCAGCCCTGCTCCTTCAACTGACTTCCCCCGTGCGCTGGGTTCAGACCATCCGCAATATGGCGGCCGACGGCAGTGAACGGTTTATTGAAGTCGGCTCAGGCTCCGTACTCACCGGACTCGTCGAGCGAACGCTCGGCCGCGATGCGGTGACGGCAACGGCGGGAACGGAAACGGATATGGCCGATCTGCTTAAGACGTTCGACGACCTCGAAGGAGGCCTGATAGAATAGCGCGTGCCTATGAACGACCTGAAACTGACCGGCAAAACAGTACTCGTAACAGGCGGAACTCGCGGCATTGGACGGGCCGTCGTATACGCTGCTGCGGAAGCGGGAGCCGACATCGCATTTACGTACCGGAGTTCCGACCGCAAGGCGGAGGAGATCCGGAGCGATGTTGAGAAGAAAGGCCGGCGCTGCCTGTCCTTCAAAGCCGACGCATCATCGTTCGAGGCCGCTTCGGACGTTGTATCGGGCGTGCTGGACGCCTGGGAGCGGTTGGACGTGCTGGTTAATAACGCAGGCATTACCCGTGACACGCTGTTGCTCCGCATGAGCGAAGACGACTGGGACGACGTAATCGAAACCAACCTCAAAAGTGTCTTTAACTTCTGCAAGGCGGCGTATCGCCCCATGATGCGCAGGAAAAGCGGCCGTATCATCAACCTCTCGTCCGTCGTCGGTGTGATGGGTAACGCGGGCCAGACCAACTACGCCGCCTCAAAGGCCGGCATCATCGGCCTTACGAAAAGCATCGCGCGCGAGTTGGGGGCCAGAGGCGTCACGGCCAATGTGGTCGCACCGGGATACGTCGACACCGACATGACGGCCGAGCTCGGCGAGGCTGCCCGGGAAGCCATGCTCTCCGGAATCCCACTCGGACGGGCGGCATCGCCGAATGAGATTGCCGCTGCAATCCTTTTCCTCGCCTCCGACCATGCAGGCTATATCACCGGTCATGTGCTCCATGTCGACGGAGGGCTGGCAATGTGAAGCTTAGAATCTGAGACATCCGTCCCGTAAGGGCCAAACACCGATGCATGCCTTTAGACTGCCATGAAATCATATACGACCGTTATCGATCTGACATCACGCGGGAAAAGCGCCGAACAGCCGGAAGATGCTTTTCTCAAAGAACCTGATCCCGCGCTGCCGCAGGTCACCATCGAGGACCTCGATCCACAACTGATCGAGGCGGCGCAAAATGCCGGCTGGGATCAACTGATGCCGGTTCAGTCGCGGGCCCTTCCCTATATCCTCGCAGGCCGCGACCTCATCGTCCAGTCGCGTACCGGAAGTGGAAAAACCGGCGCCTTCCTGCTCCCGCTTTTCAAGCTGATCGATCCGGACGTGCATGGTACCCAGGCACTCGTCCTCGTACCGACCCGCGAGCTGGCCCGTCAAGTGGAGGAAGCTTTTCAGGAATTGCGCGGCAAAGGCGGCAAAACGGCAGAACTTACATCGGTGGCCGTCTACGGCGGTGTCGGTTACAAACACCAGATCCGCGCCTTCAAACAAGGCGTGGAGGTTGTCGTGGGTACGCCCGGCCGGATACTGGATCATATCCAAAAGGGAACACTCCCGCTCAAGAAGCTGCGTGTGCTGATTTTGGACGAGGCGGATGAAATGCTGTCCATGGGCTTCATGCCGGATATGATCGAGCTGAGAAGGCACGTCCCGAGCACCCGCGCTTCATACATGTACAGCGCCACAATTCCGTATAAAGTGCGTCAGCTGGGCCGCGAATTTCTGTCGGAACCCGGATTCCTTTCGCTCAGTGAAGGCAAGGTACACGTGGACACCATGGCCCACCGGTATTACATGGTTGGACAAATGGATAAGGACGAGGTACTGCGCCGTCTGATCGAAAAGCATAACCCGGAGTCGGCCATCATATTCTCGAACACGAAGAGAAAGGTCGATTATCTGGCAACCATGCTCAGAAACTACGGATTCAACGCGCGTCCCATCAGCGGCGATCTCCCGCAAAATGCCCGTGAACGCGTGATGGCGGAGCTTCAGAAAGGAGAAATCCGGCTGCTCGTGGCAACGGACGTCGCCGCACGGGGAATCGACATATCTGATCTCAGCCACGTTTTTATGTACGACGTGCCCCAGGATCCCGAATACTACATTCATCGCGCCGGACGCACGGCACGGGCCGGAAAGACCGGGATGGCACTGACGCTGGCAACAATGCTCGACCAGGCGGCACTCCAGGCGATCGAACGGAGATACGACATCGATATGGAGAGGGTCGAACCACCCACGGAAGAGGAGCTCAGGAGCCGGATTGAAGACCGCGCGGCTTTGCTTCTCGAGGATGAGTGGCGGGCGCGCAGTCCCGACGAGAAGAAGATATTCGCCGGCATGGTGGACTTTGCCCGGGAGCTGGCGACAAGCGACGGGCTATCGATGCTCGCAATGCTCATCGATGCCTTTTATCATCAGCATGTCCACCTCGGACACACCTCCCGCCGGGGCGCCCGCCTCGGATCCGAAGATGCGATCGACAAGAAAGACCTCCTCCGGCGACTACAGGAGATCATCGATCAGAAGAGCATGCTCCGGCAGAAACGGATCGAGCGATTCAAGTCACTGATCGAGCAGATGCTGCAAGAAGACATTCCGGATGATGAACAGGAGGGCGGTGAACCTGAGCTCCTCGGCATGTTGCTCGCGGATTTCGCGGTAGGACGCCTGGAAGTCCGACCACCGTCAAAACCGCCCCCACCCCAATCGCAAGAGAGGGGGAAGTTCCGAAAAGGCGGCCGGCAGCGTGACCGCAAGGGTGGTTCACGTTCACGCTCCGGACGCTCCCGAAAGTAGCCGCAATGACGCTAACCGTCTCGTCGCTGACTGCGGCCCTGCTCCTGTCTGTCTCCACCGACACCGCCTCATCGCCATACCTCGTCTTTCGCCCGGATGGATCGCGCACGACGATGAGCGAGCTGGTCGAGACCGTCCTCGCGCATGATGTCGTCTTTATCGGTGAATCACACGACGACTCGGTCACGCATCTGGTGGAGCTGGAGATTCTCCGGAAGACCCGCGAACGCCTCGACAGTCTCGATGCCGACAGAACGCTGGTCCTGGCCATGGAGATGTTCGAACAGGACGTGCAAACGGTGGTCGATGAATACCTGGCCGGTCATATTCGCGAACGCGACTATCTGGCGGCCGCCCGGCCCTGGTCCAATTACCAATCGGACTACAGGCCACTGATTGAGTACGCACGTGACCACCAACTGCCTGTTATCGCCTCAAATGCCCCTGCACGCTACGTGAGCTACGTAGGCCGGCACGGACCCGAAGCCCTTGACTCGCTATCCGAGCAGGCGAACCTCTGGCTGCCGGATTTGCCCTACGCACCGGCTTCCGGGCCGTATGCCGACAAATTCCGTGAGACGATGCGACGCATGATGGAGGAAATGCGGGCGCGCAGGGACACTACCGAGGAGGACGGTGCAGCCGTTCCGCCGGATTCTTCCGCCGTTGCTCCAACCGATACGACGGTTTCGGTTTCCGAGCGCCCTCAGCACGACAACAGGTATATGCTGGAAGCCCAGAATCTGCGAGACGCGGCGATGGGACAAGCCGTTGCGGAAGCGTTCGCCGACGATCCCTCCGCCCTCGTTTTGCACATCAACGGAAGTTTTCATAGTGACGGCGGTCTTGGCACTCCCGAGCATACGCATTCGCACAAAGAGGATCTGGATCTGCTGATCGTGTCGGTTGTCGATGAGGGCTATCCGGAGTTCGAACGGGAGAGCATGGGCAATCTCGGCGATTTTATCATCCTCACGGCGCAAGACTAGTTGTTTGCCGGACCTAAAAAATGGCCCTTTTGTATTTATTGAACTTAGGTGCGATTGGCGTCGTGACAGTGTTGCTGTATATAAAGAACTTACGCTGAAAGACCAACGGCTTCCCGGGGCCTGCAGTTTGTATACCGATTGTTGAAATGTTGTTGTCAGACCGTGAGCCAACTACAGCCGAATGCACGCGTAGTTAAGTGAGGAGGCTCTTTATTCGGCTGATTGGTGTGCCGCACGGCTGAGTTGTCGGGTAACGACACGTACGGATTGTTTTTTCCCGATCGAACCGGCTCGAGGCGTCTAAGGTGCATTCCCTGGTCCTATTGGAGGCAGCAGTGGCCGGGGAGCATTTTCGTAAACCCCTCTTGCGTGGAGCAGGAGGGGTTTTTTCGTATAGGAGATCCCGTTAGATTGACCGGTCGGTTCAATGAACGCACCAATCGGAAAATGACCGGATTCTTCGATCCAGCCTCCCGCGTTTGCGCCACACTCTTCGCCATGTGTCTGTTGGTTTCCTGTGCCGACATTTCCGTCGAAAGGACATTTGTCGATTACGCGAATGCTACACAGTCCGGCGACTGGGTTTCCGTCTATCGATCTCTTACCGACGATTCGGCGGCGCGTGTGGATAGTCTGGTGCTGGACGCAATCAATGCTTCGCCTCGGCTATCTCATCTGGAGGAAAAGTCTCCTGCAGAGCGATTTGCAGGTGTGGTGGACAATACCGATCACATATTTCGGCTTTTCGACTATTCCGGCTATGAACTGATCGATGCCATTGCGGAAGGAGACCGGGCCACTGTAACCATTCGGACGAGTATCGATCGTACCCGTGAGGTGGTTCTCGTACGGCTCTACCGTGAGGATGGCGCCTGGAAGGTATCCCTGTAGAACCAGAATGGATCCTTCGCCGTTGTAGAGGCACTTCAAATCAACGGAATCGGTGCCTTCACGTCGCCGAATTCCACTCCATTCCCCTATCTAACTTCAATTACGATGACAACTTTAACGAAATCCCTCCTCAAAGGGCTGCTCGTAGCCGGCCTTCTTTTTGCCGGTGCAGCCTCCTCTTCGGCCCAGGAAATTCCGCCACGTGCGAATGATGAAGCCAGACCGAGTCCCAACGCCATGGTTTCCCAGACGGTCGGAACGACGGTGGTAACCGTCAGCTACGGTCGTCCGGGAGTCAAGGGACGCACGGTTTTCGGCGAACTCGAAGCATTTGGAGAGCTGTGGCGTGCCGGTGCAAACGAAGCAACGGTCTTTGCCTTCTCCGATGACGTGACCATAAATGGAGAACCGCTTGCCGCAGGTGCATACGCATTTTTCGCGGTTCCCGGTGAGGAAGAGTGGACGCTCGTTTTCAACGAACAGGCGGAGCAATGGGGTGCCTACCGCTATGATGATGCGCAAGACGCGCTACGCGTGACGGTAACGGCAACCGCGGCACCGCACGAAGAGTGGCTGTCCTATTCATTCGACGAATTGACGGACACCTCGGCGCGTTGCCTGCTGCGCTGGTCGGATGTGGCCGTACCCTTCACGATCGCGGTTCAATAGACCGGTCGACCGTCATACGACGTTCATCATTGGCCCGTCGCGCACCCGCGCCTCGGGCTATTTTTTTATCGGGTTGTTGACCCCGCTCCGGCTCAGCCGTCCGCCGCTCCACGCGGTCCCTTCTCCTTTCGGTTTCCTTCCCAGCGGATGCGATGGCCGGCATTTTCCACTACCTGAACCGAGCACGTCAGGTGTTCGGTCCGGACAAGAAAATAGTCCGTATCGTAGGTAGAGGTCACGAATACCGGCACCTTCTCGACGGCGAGCGGACGAAGAAT
>CAZIIP010000063.1:0-5650 GCA_964539455.1 uncultured Rhodothermales bacterium | reverse complement strand
CGTAGGTAGAGGTCACGAATACCGGCACCTTCTCGACGGCGAGCGGACGAAGAATAGCATTTAGAATGCCCGTCAATGAAAACGCCGGCAGTCCTTGCATCTTCAACAGCGACCAGCCCTTCTCGCACGCCCAATCCGGCCGGCAACAGGCCGCGGAGCACACAATACTGGTTTCAACCGGAGTCACCGTCACAGAGTCACAGACCGGAATTCCGGCGATTCAGGAGCCGACGGTGGCTTTTCTCCCGCAGGCAGCGGGCAAATAGCGAAAGAGCCGAAAACGACATCGATATCTATCACCAATGAATTGTGTTAAAAGAGAGCAACCTTTGCAACATTTGGTCGGGGATAGTGCGTACATGAACAAGCGGTGAATCGAACCGCTTCCATTTCTTTTTCTTTTCTTCTAAAAAGACACCCTTCCATGAGGCACCTCGCCATTGGTTTTTGCGCACTCTTGTTGCTCGCGTCCGCAGGAAACGAACGTGACGCAAATGCACAGTCCCTGGAAACGGAACCCATCAGTCTGGTATTCCAATCCTCCGAACCGATGCAGATCACGATCGAGGTGGATCTGGACAAACTGCTGGATGACCGAAGCCAGGATAGTGAATACCGGCCGGCCCGCTTTTCCTACATCTCAGAAGAAGGCGACTCGCTGAGTTTCGACGCGAAGATCAAAACCCGGGGCAACTTTCGACTCAAAAAATCACACTGCGACTTCCCGCCCATCAAACTCAATCTGAAAAAGAAGGAGATGGAGGGTACGGTGTTTGACGACAATGACAAGTTCAAACTTGTGACGCATTGTGATTCCAGACGGGACGCCTACGAGGAATATGTGCTGCAGGAGTACCTCGTGTACAGATCGTACAATTTACTGACTGACATCAGTTTTCAGGTTCGACTGGCTAGGGTCACCTATGTCGATTCGGAGAACGACAGGGAGCCGCTGTCCAGGTTCGCTTTTTTGATCGAGGACAATGATGACCTCGCCGATCGCCTGAATGCCCGTTTGGTAGAGCAAAAGGGAATTTCGCCCCGGTTACCGTCCCCAAGCGACATGATGCGCGTGGCCGTTTTCCAGTACCTGATTGGAAATACGGACTGGTCGGTCAGCGTGCTTCATAATGTCGAATTGATCAAACCGGTCGATCAATCGATCCTGCTGCCGGTACCATTCGATTTTGACTTCTCCGGGGTCATCAACACCCGTTATGCAACACCCGATCCGAAACTGGGTATCGATTCGGTGGAAGAACGGATGTATCGCGGGATTTGCAGAAGTAGCTCACAGTTGGAGCCGGTCCTCGAAGTGTTTCGGGAAAAGAAAGATGCGATCTATGACTTGTATGGAACGTTTCCGTATCTGCGGGACAAGGTAAAGCGGCGCACGCTCGAATATTTCGATGAGTTTTACTCGACGATCAACAACGAGCGAAGGGTAAGGGCGGAGTTCGAGGATCGTTGTGCGCGCATGTCCTGATATTTTCCGCCGAATCTATCGTGAGGATCGGCCTACGGACAGGCTGATCATCGGGGAAACGAAGAATCGTTTCGGCCCGATATCCGGTGTCAGCTTTTGTAGCAGCTGGATGCCGTCCGGGAAATAGTTAAACTGGACACCGAAACGCAGATTCTGCGTCGTCCGGTAGCTGCTCCCGAAACTGGCGCCGACCGCCGCTATCGCCCCCGCGCCTATTCTCGGTTCACCTTTTGGAAGCGCACCGATCGAGTCGTACGGGTATGAACCTTCGTCGTCAATGAAATTGCCGTTGGTGTCCCGGAAATACGGAGATACCCAGCCGACGGTCGGTCCGGCGGCCACATGGATGAACGGCCGGAAGTTATCCTGAATCACCTCGGAAAACAGCCGACGCTGGATACCGAACTGGATGGGCATCATCAGCAGGTAGTTGGCCTTTCCGGGAATGTAGCTTTCGCCGAAATATCCGAACACCCGCTGCTCACGCGCGTCTTTACCGGCGCCGATAGTGAACTCGGCCGTTACGGCATAGTGCTTGTTGAGAGCACGTTGCCAGAAACCGCCGATACCGAAGCCACTGTTCGTGAGTGCGACGTTTACGCCGAGTCCGTTACCATACAGGCGTTCTTTATTTTTCTCCGAATTCTCGGACTGTCCCATAGCCGTCATGGTGCACAACAGCAATCCCAACAACAGTTTCAGCGACGACTTGTACTTCATCACGCGTCTCTCCATTAATGCTACTTTGTGTCGCAAGCGAACGGAGAAGCATAAAAGATAGTTCTCCAACTTCACTTATTTTGCCGTGCCGAAGTGCCGGCAGGTAACATCGATCGCATAAACATAACCATCGCCGGGCATCCACATGGCCAATTATCGGCTTCTCATCGCGATGCGCTACCTGATCAGCCCACGGCGGATCTCGTTGATCTCCATCATAACGAGTATCTCGATTGCCGGTGTCACATTGGGCGTAGCCGCACTGATCGTGGTGTTGTCGGTGATGAACGGATTTTATGACATCGTGCGCGACATGCTGGTGTCGTACGATCCGCACGTGCGTATCGTTGCAGCGGCGCCTGGGGGGATCGACCGGCACGAGCGTCTCATGCACGAAACGCTGCAACTCCCGCGCGTGACGTCGGCCACGCCGTACGTTGAGGGCAAAGCGCTGTTTGCGTACGATGGTCCGACAAACCTCAAGAAAGTCGTGATCGTCCGGGGCGTTGACACCTCCACCCTCGACGGCGTGAGCGAGATCTCGCAGCGGATTACCTTCGGCACCTTCGACCTGACCCGCAGAAACAACCGGCCCGGACTGGTGGTCGGCGAAAATCTGGCCGCGCGGCTCGGACTGTTTCCGGAAAGCGAGATTCGAAATCCGACGCGCGTCGCCCTGTTGTCCGCCCCCGGTCTGGAGCGACTGGTGATGCGCGGATTCGGCCTTCCGCCCATTCCGGTTTTCGAGGTCAGAGGGCTTTACGAGTTGACGGATTTGTATGATCAGAGTCATGTGTTCGTCTCGCTCAAAGAAGGACAGCGGCTCTTTCGAATGGGTGAAAACGTAACAGGCATCGAGCTGCGCCTGACGGATATGGAGGATGCGGAGGCGGTCAAACGGGAACTCGAGCGGCGGCTGCCGGCAGACCGATACCGAGTATTGACATGGTACGATCTGCAGAAGTCGCTCTACGATGTAATGCGCATCGAAAAGTGGGCGGCCTCATTGATTCTGGCCCTCATCATCGTGGTGGCGGCGTTCAACATCATCGGATCACTCACGATGATTGTCATAGAAAAGCGACGCGACCTGGCGGTGCTGCAGGCGATGGGGGTGTCGCGCCGCTCGATAAGGCGCATTTTTGTACTCGAAGGATCGCTGATCGGCATATTCGGCTCCGTGCTGGGCGTGGTGATCGGAGTGGGGGTGTCACTATTGCAAAAGGCGTACGAAATCGTTCCGCTGGCACGATCCGAATCATTTATTATCGAGGCCTATCCGATATCGATCCAGTGGCTCGACGTGGTGATCATCGTCGCTATAGCGATGTTGCTCTGTATTGCCGCATCCCTCTATCCGGCGGCACGTGCCGCAGCGGCGGATCCGGCGGTTGCCGTGAGGAACGCCTGACCCTGTCGTGGAGCCGCATTCGTGTCCCGTTTCGGAAGTCACAAGAAGATCTTCCGGAATCGGGGAATGGATCGTTCAGCCTGCGTACCTTTCGGCAAACAAGCTTCAGACACCTGCCAAATCAGATTGACGCACCATGATACAGTCCAGGTTTGGACTTAAAAGTCTACCGGAACGCTCGGAAAAACCGCGTACCTGCGGCCTCACCGCCATGCTGGACAAGGGTCTGGCGATCCGACAGGTGGAAGACATGGTTGCGAGCTGTGCGGACTGCATCGACGTGGTCAAACTCGGTTGGGGCACGGCGGTCATCACACCTGACATTGACCGAAAGCTGGCAGTTTACCGCGACGCCGGCATCCCGGCATACTTCGGCGGTACCCTGTTCGAAGCCTACTACATGCGGGATCAACTCGATACGTATCGCCGGTTGATGGACGAGCTGAAGGTCGACCACGTCGAGGTATCCGATGGAACGCTCGAGATCACGCAGGAGGCAAAACTCGAGACCATTCGTACGCTGTCACAGGATTTCACCGTGCTCAGCGAGGTGGGATCGAAGGATATCGACAAAATCATACCGCCCTACAAGTGGGTGAACATGATCGAGGCGGAGCTGGCGGCGGGAAGCTGGAAAGTGATCTGCGAAGCCCGCGAGAGTGGAACCGCCGGCGTATTTCGTCCAAGTGGAGAAATCCGTTCCGGTTTGATCGACGAGATACTCGCACACATCGATTGCGAGCAACTGATCTTCGAGGCACCGAAAAAGTCGCAGCAGGTGTGGTTTCTCCGGCACGTCGGGCCCAACGTCAACCTCGGCAACATCATGCCCGATGAGGTAATTCCACTCGAAACGCTTCGTCTGGGACTGCGCGGGGACACGCTGCTGGATTTTTGCGCCGACGACAACACGCGCTAGGTCCGGGCGATTCCGGTTTGCACGCAGATCGGAATTTTGCATGATCCGATCAGGAAGCGTATATTATCTATTCTAGCATCAATCCGTTTTTCGCGCTTAACGCGAGGTTTCATGGCACGCAGGGATCAATTGACCGGTCGTCGGCCGGTAACGGGAAACAGCGTCTCGCACGCAAACAACAAGACGCGGCGTCGTTTCAACATCAATTTGCAGAAGAAGCGTTTTTACATCCCGGAGGAGAACCGCTGGGTAACGCTTCGGGTATCGACCAAGACGATCCGTACGATTAACAAGAAAGGAATCAGCGCTGTGCTGGAGGAAGCCCGAAAGCAGGGGGTTCGGGTCTAGGGTTCCGGCGCAGTTGACGAACCGGTAAAAGGCAATGGCAAAGAAAGCAAAGGACATCCGGGGGCAGGTTATTCTCGAGTGCACGGAAGCGCCCGGAACGTCACGTTATGCAACGAAGAAAAACCGTCGGAACACGCCGGACAGACTGGAGCTGAAAAAGTACAATCCGGTATTGCGCAAGTACACGGTTCACAAGGAAATCAAATAGGAATAGACTATGGCAAAGAGAGTCAGCAAAAACCAGCGCACGAATCGTCGTTCGGCGCACGAGGCGATGGCGAAGGTCATTGTCTCGGAGAAAAAGCCGAACGGTCAGTTCCGGTACAGGAACCGGGTCGTGATGCAATCGCGCGTGCAGGAGATTTTGAAAGAGGCGAAGGGGTAGGGTCGACTACCCACGCATAACTCATAGGGGGATTCTTCTATGGGCAGCGTAGCCACCAGGATTTGACTCGTTGGATGTTCGTTTTCTGTGCCGGAGTCATGTGGGTATGGCACTGGCAGCCGGAAAGAATACTTTGAATTATGAGTCAGCCGTTCGTAGTTATGAGTTCGAAATTGACCTCCACGGGGCGTGGCGCAGCCCGGTAGCGCGTCTGCTTTGGGAGCAGAAGGTCGTCGGTTCAAATCCGGCCGCCCCGACCACAACCGGTACCCCGCTCCGTTGACCTGCGCCCGTAGCTCAACCGGATAGAGCAGCGGACTTCTAATCCGCAGGTTGCAGGTTCGAGTCCTGCCGGGCGTGCCAGGGTGGATTTGAGGTTTC
>CAZIIP010000062.1:3533-12559 GCA_964539455.1 uncultured Rhodothermales bacterium | reverse complement strand
GAAGGGCGACCAGGTTCAGATTCCGGACGGGCATTTCCACACCGGATTCGATGCGTACAAGGAAGTGATCGCCGTTTCCGATGCGGTCATCATCGCCAATGCGGCGAAGTTCCATCCACTCCACATGATGGCGGCGATTGAGGCCGGCAGGCACGTCTTTGTGGAAAAGCCTCACGCGGTGGATCCGGCCGGTGTCAAAGTGGTGCGGGCGGCCTGTGCCAAGGCCAGGGGGAAGGGCCTCAGCGTGGTTTCCGGCCTGCAGAGCCGTTATCATCCCGGCTACCAGGAGACGATGCAGCGGGTCCATGACGGGGCCATTGGCGAAATCGTGGCGATCCTATTGCTCTTCGTCGGCCCCGGCCTGGCAGCGGGTTGACGCGTATCGCATGTGCTACCTGTCGTCACGCAGGCCGGTGTCGTCCACTTGAGGACGCCGACCGGTCGTCCGGGTTTTTCAGCCCGGCATCTGCCTTGGAATCTCAGTATGTGAAAGCGATGAAGTATTCCCTCTTGGTTCTTGCCGCGGATACACCGACGCCCATGTTGCTCGACCCGAAGGCGGGTTTGTTTATCTGGACGCTGGTTGTGTTCGGACTCGTCCTCTTTATTCTCTGGCGCTATGCGTGGGGGCCCATCGCCAAGGCGCTGGCCACGCGGGAGGAGACGATCGACAATTCGATCAGGCGTGCGGAACGCGCGCTTGATGAGGCGCGCCAGATCGCTGCAGACAATGAAAAGGCGCGTCGGGAAGCGGAAGTGGAAGCGCAAAAAATCCTCCGCGAAGCAAAGGACGCTGCGGAAAAATTGCGGACGGAACACTTGGATGAGACGAAAGAGCAGGTAGACCGCATGATCGAGCAGGCCCGGGAGAACATCGACCAGGAGCGACAGAAAGTGCTCAAAGAACTGCGCGCGGAAGTGGCTGGTCTCGCCATCGAGGCGGCGGAAAAAGTCGTTGCCGCCAACATGGACAGCGGTCGGAATCGAAAGATCGTAGAGGATTATATCTCGGAGCTCGCCGAAAATTGATTCCATCCGATGTGCAAGGTCCTTGCTCGGACACTCAGATAGCCCATGAGCCCTGAATTGATCGCACGACGTTACGCCGAAGCACTGCTCGAGGAAGCGGAGCACCAAGCGGTGATTGAACCGGTCTCCAGCGACATGGAACTGGTCCGGGAAAGCCTCCGGCATTCCCGCGACCTGGTGTTGTTCTTCGAGAGTCAGGCAATTCCCGGAGACAAGAAACGGGACATCGTCGAGAAGTTGTTCGTCGAGCGCGTGCAGCCGCTGACGTTGCGGTTCATGCAACTCATGGTCGAGAAAGGACGAGAGAAGCTGTTTCCGCAGGTGGCGAGGGCATTTCGGGAGTTGTACGACGAGCGACGCGGAATCGTCGAGGTTGAAGCGCAGACCGCGCTTGACCTTGATGACGACCAGGCCGATCGTCTGCAAGGTGTTCTTTCCGGCATCACCGGGAAACAGGTTCGAATCGTGTGGGAAACGGACCCGGGGCTGGTTGGAGGCATGGTCGTCAGAGTGGGCGATACCGTCTATGACGGAAGCATTCGTAACCAACTTAAGGTGCTCAGGGGACGCCTCGCCGAGGGTCCCGTTCCGAGCGCATAAGGCGTTCGGAAAATCAAACAACGTGAAGAATAGCAAACCACATGGCAACGGCAATTCGACCCGATGAAGTTACCTCCGTACTCCGGAGTGAACTGAGTGGATTCACCGCCGAAACGGATGTCTATGAAGTTGGAACGGTGCTGCAGGTCGGTGACGGCATCGCGAGGATCTACGGCATGACCCATGTCCAAGCCGGCGAGCTTATCGAGTTTCCCGAAAGCGGTGTACGCGGGATGGTCCTCAACCTGGAAGAGGACAACATCGGGGCGGTGCTGTTTGGTGAGGTCTCAGAGGTAAGCGAGGGCGACCAGGCGCGGCGTACGGGGCTCGTCGCATCCATCAATGTCGGCGAGGGGATGCTCGGTCGCGTAATCGATCCGCTCGGCGAACCAATGGACGGAAAGGGTGCTATCTCTGGAGACCGATTCGAGATGCCGTTCGAGCGGAAAGCACCAAGCGTCATCTATCGGCAACCGGTAAAAGAGCCGCTTCAGACGGGTATCAAGGCAATTGACAGCATGATCCCCATCGGCCGCGGGCAACGGGAATTGGTGATTGGCGACCGGCAAACGGGCAAAACGGCCGTGCTGGTGGACACCATTATCAATCAGAAAAAGACGCAAAGCACCGACAAGCCGGTATATTGTATCTACGTGGCCGTCGGACAAAAAAGTTCGACCGTCGCCCAGGTTCGAAATACGCTGGAAAAACACGGGGCGATGGACTACACGATCATCGTCAACGCGGCGGCCTCCACACCGGCGCCCCTGCAGTATATCGCACCTTTTGCCGGGGCGACTATCGGCGAGTATTTCCGCGACACAGGCCGACATGCGCTCGTTATGTACGACGATCTCAGCAAACAGGCCGTTGCCTATCGGGAGGTCTCCCTGCTGCTCCGTCGTCCACCGGGCCGCGAAGCATATCCCGGTGACGTTTTTTATCTCCACAGCCGCCTTCTCGAGCGCGCGGCCAAGGTCATCGAGAACGACGACGTCGCGCGCCAGATGAACAACGTCCCGGAATCGATTCGTGACCAGGTGCAGGGAGGCGGGTCGCTCACGGCCTTGCCGGTAATCGAAACGCAGGCAGGTGACGTGTCCGCCTACATCCCGACCAACGTGATTTCCATCACCGATGGTCAGATCTACCTGGAGTCCAACCTGTTTAACTCCGGCGTCCGGCCCGCGGTGAATGTCGGTATTTCGGTAAGCCGTGTGGGGGGCAACGCCCAGATCACGGCAATGAAGAAGATCGCCGGTACGCTGAGGATTGACCTTGCCCAGTTCCGGGAACTCGAGGCGTTCGCAAAATTTGGCTCGGACCTCGACCCCACTACCCAGGCACAGCTTCGCAGGGGGGAACGTCTGGTAGAGATTTTGAAGCAGGGGCAGTATGTGCCCATGGATGTCGAGAAGCAGATTGCGGTGATCTACGTGGCGACCAAAGGTCTGCTGGACAAATTGTCGCCCGATCAGGTCCGCGAATTCGAAACGCGGTTCCTCGAAAGCCTCGGCCTCAAGTACTCCGACAAGCTCGCCGAAATTATCTCTTCGGGAGAAATGTCTGACGAAATCGCCGGTATCCTTGAAAAAGAGGCCGGGGATCTCGTCGAAGTCATGTTGGCCGACGAATAACCGATAGCAACCGAACTGCGCCATGCAGAGTCTGCGCGACATTCGCACCAGGATCCAGTCGATCAAAAGCACACAGCAAGTGACGCGTGCCATGAAAATGGTGGCGGCGGCGAAGCTGCGCAAGGCCCAGGAAGGTATTTTCACCACGCGGCCCTATGCCTATAAGCTCCGCGAGATTATCAACCAGGTGAGAGGACGGGTTTCGGAGTCGACCCATCCCTTGTTCGGGAAAAGGGAGAAAGTTGGTCGGGCAGTTATGGTAGTTGTCACGGGCGATCGCGGTCTCGCAGGCGCGTTCAATTCCAATGTGATCAAAAAAGCGGAGAGCACGATCGCCGACCGGTATACGGAGTACGTGCAGGAGGACAAGCTCTCCCTGATGTGCATCGGAAGGAAAGGACATGAGCACTTTGCCAAGACCGATCTCCCGGTCATCGGCGATTATCGAAACGTCTTCCAGAAACTTACCTTCAATCACGCGCTGGAGATCGTCGATCTGCTTGTGGACGGCTATCTGGAGATGAAGTGGGACGAGGTGATCGTGGTCTACAACGAGTTTCGTAATACGATTGCGCAAAACCGGATCGCTGAGCCATTCATACCGCTTCCGGAAGAGGAGTTCGTCACGCCGGTCATGGAAGAAAGTGATGCCTATCGCGCCGAACCGGAGCACGCATTCGAGATCGACTACCTGTTTGAGCCCGACGCCAAATCCATTCTGCACGAGCTGCTGCCCCGCTATCTGAATTTTCAGATGTGGCGCATTCTGCTCGAGTCATATGCCGCAGAACAGGGCGCCCGTATGGTGGCGATGGACAACGCCACCACCAACGCGGGTGAACTGCTCGAAGATCTTCGCCTTACGTACAACCGGGCGCGTCAGGCGGCGATCACCACGGAGATCGTCGAGATTTCGAGCGGTGCGGAGGCGCTCGCCGCCCAGGAGTAGATCGCCTCCATGCTTGCCTGGCGTTGGTGCTGCTCGGTATATTAACCTTTCAGCTTATTGCGCCTACGGAGAGGTGGGTGAGTGGCTGAAACCACCGGTTTGCTAAACCGGCGTACGGGTAATGCTCGTACCGCGGGTTCGAATCCCGCCCTCTCCGCCGTGAGTCCCGAACCGTTCCGGAAGACGCGAAGGAACGTGTATCGGGGCTCACTTGTTTGGCGACTTTCCGTGTGGAGGGGTGGCAGAGCGGTTGAATGCACTGGTCTTGAAAACCAGCGTGCCCTCACGGGTACCGGGGGTTCGAATCCCTCCCCCTCCGCGACTGATGGACATGGGCATCCTGCAGGCAAAGGACACAGGGTGCGTTTGCCGTACCCGTGTCCATGCCGGGGCCACTGCACAAACGATCCGAACTGCTGCTCCAGGCCATTTCTCTATCGCCGAAAACGTTCACTGTTCGTCGATCCCGATGCTTTCGCTCGTTACGGCCAACGCTTCACGTCATCGTCGGGACCGTTCATACCGCCGACTATGACGCTCGTATCACAAGTCTTCGGTGGCGTAACCTTTCACTGCCGGGCACGTCAAAAGACGCAGTACGACAAGTTCAATCAAGGAAGACAACGACATGAATTCCGCTATGTCCGAAAGCGTTCGGAAAAGACTGCATAACATGCTTCAAAGAGGCGCTATGGTCCTTGTTGCCCTCGCCGTAACGGCCATATCCGCGACCGGGCAGAGCGTACGCGAAATCTCTTTCGAAGAGGCGCTGCAGATAGCGCTGAGCCGCAATATCAATCTCCAGCTGAGCGAAAACAGCCGGGAATTGCAACAGGAGAATGTGCGCAGTGCACGTGCCGCCTACCTGCCGAACCTGAACCTTAATGCGAGTCCCGGACAGCAATACGGACTTGCATTTGACCAGACGGCCGGCAAGCTGGTCTCCGAAACGAGTGAGTCGTTGAGCTTGGGGGTCTCCAGTTCCGTAAGCCTTTTTGACGGATTCGGCAGGCAATCCCAGTTAAGCCAGTCACGGTATAACCTGGAGGCGGCCGATCACCAACTGGAACGTTCCAGACAGGAAGTGCTCTCGCAGGTTGCGCTCAATTTTCTCCAGGTTATGCTCGACAGAGAACAGATCCGGGTGCAAAACGAGAATCTGGTCGCACAAAACCAGTTGCTGACACGCATTCGGGAATTTGTAGACGTGGGCTCACGTCCCATATCGGACCTGTACCAGCAGGAGGCGGCCGTGGCACAATCCGAGTTGCAATTGCTGACTGCCGAGCGCTCTTACCAGTTGAGCCAGAATGCATTGATCCGGGTACTGCAACTCGATCCGGTCGGCAATTACGAGTTCACCGCACCGTCTGCGGAAGGAGTCAATCTGATACCACGCGAATTCGACCTGCAGGATCTGTTTGACCGGGCGTATCAGCAGCGTTCCGATCTAATGGCACAACGGGCCTCTATCGAAGCAAGCGAGCAGGGCATCCGGCTGGCGAAGAGCTCCATGTATCCATCTCTGTCTCTATCGGGCAATGCCCGTACGGTCTACTCCAGCCAGCGGCAGCAGTTTGATCCGGTCACCGGGGAAACATCAGGGATTCCGTTCGCTGACCAACTGACCGACAATCGTGGCGGTGGTCTTGGTCTCAGCGTGCGTATCCCGATTTTCAACCGTTTCAGTACGTCTACCGCCGTACAGCGTGCCCAGGTGCAGCACAACAATGCGCTGCTGGACTACGAAGCCGCTCAGCAGCAGGTGGCACTCGAAGTGCGCCAGTCGTATCTGGACTATCTGACGGCGGTCAAACAACTGGATGTGACCGAAAAGCAACTCCGCTCGGCGGAGCAGGCGCTGGACGCCGAACAAGAGCGGTATAACCTCCAGGCCTCGACGCTCGTAGAGTTGTCCCAGGCAAGGGCCACATATGAACAATCCGTAGCCGACAGGCTGACCGCCATCTATACGTTTCTCACGAGAGGAAAATTGATCGAATTCTATACGGGTATCATCGACCCGACGGAATCAATATTTGAATAATCGTATTAACCTCATGCTAAAATGAGGCCGCCCGGATGGGTGCGCCAGCGATTCTTATTCGTCACCGGCAGACAAACCAATGACCAAAAAGAAAAAGAATGCAACCAAACGAATTCTCGTTATCTCGGGCATTCTGCTGGTTTTGTTGATCGTCGTCGCGGTCATCGGCGCCACGACCGGAGTATTCGGAAATCGGGGTGGAGGGATCAGCGTGGAGGTGGCGAAGGTAGAGGTGCGGAGTCTTACGCAGGTCGTAACCGCCTCCGGGAAGATTCAGCCTGAAATCGAGGTGGTGCTCAGTCCCGATGTTTCGGGAGAGATCGTGTTTCTGGGAGTCAAAGAAGGAGATGAAGTATCCAAGGGAGAGTTGCTGGTCCGCATCAAGCCTGATTTCTACGAGGCGCAGGTGGAACAGGCCACGGCACGGGTCTCGCAGTCACGCGCGAGCATGAGCCAGGCAAGGGCGAATCTTCTGCAGGCCGAACTGGACGTAAAGCGAAACGAAGAGCTGTTCAAGCGCGACGTGATTCCGGAGAGCGAGTTTGAGATAGTGAGAACGCAGTATGAAGTGGCGAAAGCGAGCCTCGAGGCGGCCGAATATGCCGTTGAAAGTGCGGCTGCCGCCGAACGCGAGGTGAAAGAGCAATTGGCGAAAACATCTATCTATGCGCCGATGGACGGCACCATCAGCCAACTCGACGTGGAGGTCGGTGAGCGTGTCGTGGGCACGACCCAGATGTCCGGCACGGAAATGATGCGCGTTGCCCGCCTCGATCAGATGGAGATCGAAGTCGATGTCAACGAAAACGACGTGGTCAATGTCAGTCTGGGCGATACCGCGGCGATTGAAGTGGATGCCTATCCCGACCGCTCGTTTCGCGGAATAGTGACCGAGATCGCGAACTCGGCGCGTACGACAGGACAGGGGACGCAGGAGCAGGTGACGAATTTCCCGGTGAAGATTCGCGTACTCGATCCGCACAATCTTGACTTCGACCGCTCGGATGCGGTACCGGAATTGAGTGAGCAGGAGCTTGCGGTCGATGCGCCCGTCAACCCGCAATTTCGTCCGGGTATGAGTGGGACAGTCGACGTCTTCACGGCAACGGTCGGTGAAGCGCCGGCGGTTCCCATACAAGCGGTCACCGTTCGTGACTTTAACCGCGTAACGCCTGAGCGACCACAAGGGGAGAACAGTAAAGAAGACGCGGAGGCGGACAATGCCCAAATGGAAGGATCGGCGGACGGACAATCCGACGGCGAGAAAACGGCAGACTCGACAGGACTGTTCGCCAAAGAGGATTTGCGACGGGTGGTATTTGTTGTGGACGATGACGAGGCGCGCATGATCGAGGTTGAGACCGGTATCTCTGACGATACCCACATTGAAATAAAGGCGGGGCTCGAAGAAGGCCAGGACGTTATCATCGGTCCGTACAGTGCGGTGAGCCGCACACTGGGTCCCGGCGACGCGGTCTCCATTAATGAAGATGGTTTTGCGCCGGAAAGCTGACGGAAGCGAACTCCGGTAGACGGTAGATAACGAGACAAGAAGAACAATGCAGCCTGAAAACAATGAGCGCGGTCGCGCACTGATAGACATTACCGGCATCACCAAGGTCTACCGTATGGGAAGCACGGAGGTGCACGCACTTGCCGGCGTCGACTTGCAGGTGGAACACAATGAATACATCGCCATTATGGGTCCGTCAGGATCCGGCAAATCGACGTTGATGAATGTCATTGGGTGTCTGGATACGCCAACCGACGGGGACTTCTTTCTGAATAGTAAGAATGTGAGTCACATGTCGGATGACGAACTGGCGCAGATTCGAAACAGCGAGATCGGCTTTGTCTTTCAGACGTTCAATTTGCTACCGCGTGTAACTTGTCTGCAGAACGTTGAATTGCCGCTCATCTATGCGGGCGTGCGCAAGTCCGATCGGAAGGCGCTGGCCATGCAGGCGCTTGAGAGCGTGGGTCTGGGTGATCGCGTCACGCACAAACCGAGCGAACTTTCCGGCGGTCAGCGCCAGCGCGTTGCCGTTGCACGGGCACTCGTCAACAGTCCGTCCATTCTGCTTGCCGATGAGCCGACGGGAAACCTCGACTCAAGGACGAGTGAAGAGATCATGGAGTTGTTCGAGGAACTCCATGAGCGGGGCAATACCATTCTGATTGTCACGCACGAAGAAGAAGTCGCCCAGCATACGCGCAGGATCGTTCGTTTGCGGGACGGCAAGGTGGAAACCGACACCCGGGTTTCCAATCCGAAGCTTTCCAACGGAGTGCCCGCCTGAAAAGCCGCCCATCTACTACAGATTGGGATTACAGAATTCGTACTCCCGGCGGTGGGTGAACGTTACAGGCGTCTCCGTCCGGCGTACCTCAACCGCGATATAGGGCGTGATTTCGGCCGCTACATTCAGGCAGTCGCTTCCCGGTTCAAAGATGATGTAGGTGACCATCACTCTATTTTCGTCGTACTCGATCGTATCAACATTTAAAAAGTATCCCCCCGTGTCTACCGGAAGCGCAATCAGGAGCACCATCGCCTGCTGGAAGTCAACAGGACGGGGCGCCTCGAAATACTCCAGTTTCTCCTTCACTTCTTCCCAGGTCTCTGCATCCCGTATAACCATTTCGGTCGTGTCTCTGACGGCGGAATCGTTGCCTCGCACCAGCGTGGCATAGTAGAGCACGTCGTATTCAGGCTCTTCTTCTTCTTCTTCTTGCACGGGGAGGCAAGCCGGCACGATCGCCG
>CAZIIP010000062.1:0-3523 GCA_964539455.1 uncultured Rhodothermales bacterium | reverse complement strand
GCAATACTGTGGCTTTCCAGATAAATGCGTTCATTGTTGAAGGGGCTTCCGGGATTGGGTACCGCATGCTACGGATCCTTACGGCACCGGATCCGCCACCTGTGCGCTAAGTGGATGAAGATTGGGGGATAATCGCTGGAAGGAGCCTACCGGCCATGCAGCTTCCTTACCGTTTCTTCGTATGGGTCGCCCTCCGCCCGGTTCAACGGCAAGGGACCGTCTGCAACAAGACGGGCGCACGGGCAAAAGTCGCACCGTCGATCAGCACAATGACGATAATGCGGACATGCATACGTGTAAGGGACTTCGGTTCGAGATGATTTGTGCACAGGGGTAGGGGGAACGGAGAGAGAAGGGACTTGTTCTATTATTCTATCGCGTTGCCACATCAAGAGCCATCGCATCAGATGGAAGAGCGCATTACGATTCGGGGTGCCCGAGAGCATAATCTGAAGAATGTCGATCTCGACATTCCGAGGGGCAATCTGATCGTGGTAACCGGCCTGTCCGGTTCCGGGAAATCGAGTCTGGCCTTCGATACCATCTATGCGGAAGGCCAACGCCGGTACATGGAGTCGCTGGGTGCCTATGCCCGCCAGTTCCTGGGAATGATGGAGCGACCGGAGGTCGACTACATCGACGGACTGAGTCCGGTCATAGCCATCGAGCAGAAGAGCGTCAGTCGCAATCCGCGTTCGACCGTGGGTACGGTCACGGAAATCTACGATTTCCTGCGCTTGTTGTTTGCCCGGGCGGGGGAAGCGTACTCCTATATCTCCGGCAGTCGAATGCGCAAGCAATCGGACGACGAGATCATCGACAGTTTACTGGCCTATCCGGAAGGAACGCGGTTACTGATTCTGGCGCCGGTTGTGCGAGGGCGGAAGGGACACTATCGCGAACTTTTCGATCAGGTCGCCCGACAGGGCTTCGAGCGCGTGCGCATCGATGGAGAGGTACGGGAGATTGAACGCGGCATGCGCGTCGACCGGTACAAGATTCATGACATCGAAGTGGTTGTGGATCGCATCGTCGTAAAGGACGGCATCCGCCCACGCGTCAGCCAGTCCGTAGAGGTAGCACTCGGCATCGGCAACGGCACACTGATAGCCGCCCGGCCGGATGACCTCGAGGGTGGTGATATGATTTACAGCCGCCATCTTACTTCGCCGGAGGACGGCATTTCGTACGAGGATCCCTCCCCGAACTCGTTTTCTTTCAATACGCCGTACGGCGCATGTCCGACGTGCGGCGGCCTGGGTACGAAACAAACGGTCGACGATTCACTGGTGATTCCCGACGAGACGAAGAGCATCAATGAAGGGGGGGTCGCCGTTTTGGGCAAGCCGCGCGACGTCTGGGTATTCAGTCAGGTAAGCGCGGTTGCGGAGGCCTATGGATTCGACTTCGATACGCCGTTGAAGGAACTCGATGAGGAACAACGACGCGTCCTGCTGGAAGGCGCCGGCGACGAGCAATTCGATATTGTTTACCGATACAAGAACCGAGAGGTGCGCTATAAGCATCGCTTTGCCGGGATCTACCAGCACGTCTGGCATACCTTCAAGAATACGGGATCGGCATCATCTCGAAAATGGGCGGAGAGCTTTCTGCGTATACGGGCATGTCCGGAGTGCAAGGGCGGCCGTCTCAAGCGGGAAAACCTCTCCTATCGTATCGGAGGAAAAAATATCGCCGCGCTCGTCCAGATGGACTTGGCGTCGCTCTACGATTTTTTCTCGTCATTGACGCTGGAGGGCCGTGCAGGGGTCATCGGCGCACCCGTGATCAAGGAGATCGGCGAGCGCCTCACCTTTATGCTGAATGTCGGTCTCGACTATCTAACGCTGGACCGTCCGGCCCGCACGCTTTCCGGGGGCGAGAGCCAGCGAATCAGACTGGCCACGCAAATCGGTACGCAGTTGGTCGGCGTGCTTTATGTGCTGGATGAGCCGTCCATCGGTCTGCATCCGCGCGATAACGGAAGGTTGATCGATTCCCTCAAACAGTTGCGCGATCTGGGCAATACCGTAATCGTTGTCGAACACGACCGGGAGATGATCGAACGGGCCGATTTCGTGATCGATTTGGGACCCGGGGCGGGGGAGCACGGCGGGCACGTCATCGGCGCGGCCAGACCGGATGAATTGCCTGCAAGGCGAAATGGATTTGAAAGCATCACATCGGCCTATTTGTCTGGCGACAAACAAATCTCGGTACCGGCCAAACGACGTACGGGTCGTACCAAAACCCTCGTACTCCATGGGGCAACGGGACACAACCTGAAGGGCGATCGATTTGAGGTTCCACTGGGACGCTTCGTCTGTGTATCGGGCGTTTCAGGATCCGGAAAATCCTCGCTGGTCAACTATACACTGCATCGCATTCTGGCAAAAGCGTTCCATAATGCCCAGGCCCAACCGCTTGCATACGGCTCTATTGAGGGCCTCGAACACATAGACAAGGTCGTCAATATTGATCAGGGGCCGATCGGCAGAACCCCTCGATCGAATCCGGCGACGTATACCGGCCTCTTTACCTATATCAGGGATCTGTTTGCCCAGTTACCCGACGCCCGCATTCGCGGGTACAAGCCGGGCGTTTTTCATTCAATGTAAAGGGTGGACGTTGCGAGACGTGCAAAGGCGCCGGAATTAAGAAGCTCGAAATGAATTTCTTGCCGGACGTGTATGTGGAGTGCGAGACGTGCAGGGGCAGGCGGTACAATCAGGAAACCCTTGAGATCCATTTCAAAGGTGCCAGTATCGCCGACGTACTGGAGATGACGGTAGAGGAGGCACTCGCGTTTTTTCAGGAACTGCCACCATTGGCCCGAAAACTGCGTACGCTGCATGCGGTTGGGCTCGGTTACATTCGACTGGGCCAACAAGCTACGACGCTGTCCGGGGGCGAAGCGCAGCGTGTCAAGCTGTCGAAGGAACTGTCACGACCCGGTACCGGAAGGACGCTGTATCTGCTCGATGAGCCGACCACCGGTTTGCATTTCGAGGACATCCGGCACCTGCTGCATGTTTTGCAGGCGCTGGTCGACAAGGGGAACACCGTTCTCGTTATCGAACACAATATGGACGTAATCAAGGTTGCCGATTACCTGATCGACCTGGGTCCCGAAGGTGGTGACGCCGGAGGCAGGATCCTGTTTTCGGGTACTCCGGAGCAGTTGGTGAAAGAGAAAACCTACACGGCTGAATATCTGGAAAAGGAAATGTCGCGGGTTGGTCATACGCCTGATGAAGAAACGATTGACCTCGATGCGATGACCTCCGATGACGATTTAGAGGAAGACCTCGGGAATACGGAGGAAGATGAGGACGAGGAAACCGGATGAAAAAAGTGGCACGGCTCCAAAAAGGTGGCACGACTCCAAAAGGTGGCACGACTCCAAAAAAGGTGGCACGGCTCCAAAAAGGTGGCACGACTCCAAAAGGTGGCACGACTCCAAAAAAGGTGGCACGGCTCCAAAAAGGTGGCACGACTCCAAAAGGTGGCACGACTCCAAAAA
>CAZIIP010000061.1:0-12568 GCA_964539455.1 uncultured Rhodothermales bacterium | reverse complement strand
TCCACACCCCGTTCAAGCAGCGATCGGGTATGCCAATCCAGCCGGCCGCCGGAACGATAAAGGCCGTTCCGAGCAGCATACCGGAACAAATCGCAGGAACAAGCGGCAACGGTTTTCTTGACATACGTTTCATATCATTTGCCGCTCAAGGCAAGCGCCGGCGATCCTCCGGATAGGCTTCAAGGATTTACGGCACTGTTTTGTATGCCGTTCAGCAGGGTTCTGCTGTAAACCGGACCCGTATTGATCGATTACAAGCTACGCGTTTGAAAGTGAACCAGTTTGCCGGGCAGGCGTCGAAGCGCTACGACGGCCGGCGGTAAGATCCACGAACATGAACCAATCCTGCAAACGTGATTAAGCGGACGCTGCATTTGTTGGTGCTCATTGTGGTTACCGGCGCGCTCATCTTCATGATGTCGCGGCACACCTACGTTGTTTCGAGAGTGGCCGGATTACTTGGCGCCGAAACCGCTTCGATGCCGACACCTCCACTGGGAGATTTGCTGGATCCGGCCCGTGGCCTGGCCAAAAACGCACGCATGGCGGAATGGCGCGCACACGAAGAACTAGAGATAGCGGGATTGGATGGGGAAGTTCGCGTGCTCCGTGATCAAAGAGGCGTTCCACACATTTTTGCCGACAGCGACAAGGATGCGACCATGGTCCTTGGATACGTGGTCGCCGCCGATCGACTTTTCCAAATGGATTTCATGCCGCGTGTCGTTTCCGGAAGGCTGTCCGAGATTCTTGGAGATGATTTGCTGCCGACCGACCGTATGATACGTGCGACCGGTATGCTGTGGAGCGCGGAGAGGAATCTCGAGCAGATTATAGCAGACGAGGATTCCCGCATGGAGGACATTGTTTCGTGGTACATGGCGGGAGCCAATGCCTATATCGATGGACTATCCAAATCCGAGTACCCGGTTGAATTCAAACTCCTCGGGTATGCACCCGAGCGGCGGACAATCTTGCATTCCTTGCTGCTCCTGCAGTACATGAATTTCGATCTGTCCTACTGGACTGACCATCCGTCTTTTTCTGAAGTAAGGGAATTGATGAATCCGGCGGCATTTGAAGCACTTTTTACCGCGCATTCCGATTTGGCCGTCCCGATTCTTCCTGATGAGGCGTTGGCGGCATATGAGGATAAAGGTCCGAACCCGGATCAACCTGCCGCGATCGATTCCCTGGCAAGTGATTCGCTCCGAGACGAAGTTCAAACACGACCCGCAACCTTGGCGGACTCGGCTGTATCATGGCTGCCCGTCGGTGTATATGAGCCCGGCAAGGGGTCGAACAACTGGGCGGTCGACAGTTCCAGGTCGGCGACCGGGCGCCCGATCCTGTCCGGCGACATGCACCTGGCGCTGCGATTGCCGGCTATCTGGTATGAAGCCCACATCGTGACGCCGACGCGGAATGCATATGGTGTTACCATCCCGGGTGCACCGACACTCGTCGAGGCCTTTAATGACAGGCTTGCCTGGGCATTCACGAATACCGGAGCGGATCAGATCGATCATTACGGACTGGTACTCGATGAAAGCAAACGAAAATATTTGTTTGAAGACAGATGGATCGATCTGACAATCGAGATCGATACACTCGATGTGCGTGGAACCGGGCCGGTGTTGGATACGCTGCGGTACACGCACTGGGGCCCCATACTGCATGGGACCGAGCAGCCGATCAGTATTCAGTGGACGGCGCACAAATCTTCCCGTACCCTCCTGGCGCTTTGGGAGATGGGTATGGCACGAAACCTGAAGACGTTTGAGCAGGCACTCCGGTTCTGGGATACGCCGATGCAGAATATCCTTGTGGCCACGATGGACGGTGATATCGCGATCAGGTCGACGGGATTCCTTCCGATCCGGGCAAATAGGCAGGGGGTCGGAGTATTGGACGGAACCTCAGGATCGTCGGGATGGACCGGTCGGGTTCCGTTCGAAGCACTGCCGTACGCCGTAAATCCTTCCCGTGGGTTTCTGGCTTCGAGCAATCAGGAGCCGGCAGGAGAGGCATATCCGTACTACCTGGGGCATTTCTGGGACAGCGCCTTCCGCTCCGTTCGAATCGATCAATTGATGCGCAGCAAGCAGGTGCACACAGTGGCAGATATCAGCTCATACCAGTCGGACGTTACGGTCGTACAACACGACTTGTTCGTTCCGGTGCTCGATACACTCGAGCTGCCGCGAACACGGGTCGACTCGCTGCGCCGGTGGCTTCTCGCCTGGGACGGTAAGGCGACTACCGATCGCTTCGAACCGTTGCTATTCGACGAATTTCTGAACATCTGGCTGCAGCTCGTTTGGGATGAATTTGCCGATACGCGTTCGCCCGAGACGGCGAAAGCGTTTGAATTGATGGCATCGGATCCGGCGTCCGAGTGGTTTGACATTCGCGACACGCATTTGATGCAAGAGACGGCGCCGGACGTGGTACGGGCCGCACTCAAGGCAACCGTGGATTCCGTCGAGGCGCGCTACGGGTGGGATCGCTCGAAGTGGCGCTGGGGCGCACATCACGGCATTCGATTCGATCATTTGCTGCGAACACTTCGGGTGCTAGGCAGAGGACCATATGAGTATCCCGGCTTCGAAAGTACCCTCTCCCCGGCGGCAGGCCGGAGAACCACCCACGGTGCAAGCTGGAGGATGGTTGTCGATTTCTCCGGGGACCGACCGGTCGCCAGGGGCATTTATCCCGGCGGACAGAGCGGAAACCCCTTTAGCCGTTGGTATGACAATCAGATTTATCCTTTCCTGGAGTTTCAGCTCTTTACATTATCACGGCCTTCGGCAGCGAACCGCCTGTCGGCCTCCGATGTAAACGCTATGTTGAACCTCTTGCCGGTACGGTCAAACGAATAGACCGGCTGAACACTACCATCACAGGCGTTTATGAATGAACGTGCCGGTCGGCCGTCTGCAAAAAACCAGTTTTTCGCCTCCAGACTGGGTCTGCTTCTAAGCGTGCTGGGTATTGCTGTCGGGACCGGCAATATCTGGCGTTTTCCGAGAATAGCCGCTCAGAATGGTGGCGAGACGGGTGGAGCGGCATTCATCGTCGCCTGGACCACCTTTCTTTTTCTGTGGAGCATTCCACTTATCATCGCCGAATATGCCATTGGAAGAGAGGGACGTCTCGGAACGATCGGTTCGTTCATACGCGTAGCAGGTAAGCGTTTTGCCTGGCTAGGTGCGTTCGTTGCGCTGGTTGCGACCGCGATTATGTTCTACTACTCAGTCGTCGCGGGCTGGTGTATGTACTATTTCGGCTTGATGGTTACCGGTTCGCTGCCTGAGACGACTTCCGCGGCGATGGCGACCTGGGATGGCTTCCAGGCAAGCGGCCTGCCCGTGCTCCTGCATGCGGTGGCGATGGGTGGGGGAGCACTGATATGTCTGCGCGGCATTTCTTCAATTGAAAAGGCCAATAAGGTGCTGGTACCGACGCTGTTGCTCGTTGTCATCATCTCCGTCATCCGCGCGGTGACCTTGCCCGGTGCAGGTGAAGGACTGGCATACCTGTTTACGGTCGAATGGCACCAACTCGCCGCCCCCGAAATCTGGCTGGAAGCACTCACCCAAAACGCGTGGGATACCGGGGCGGGTTGGGGTCTGATCTTGACCTACGCGGCATACATGAAACGCGACCACGGGGTGGTCAAAAATGCCTTCATAACCGGCATTGGAAATAATGTCGTTTCGCTGCTTGCGGCGACGATGGTCTTCGGGATCGTTTTCGCCACGCTGGGCGCGGAGATGTCACGCGCCGACGTGTTGGCGATTATGCGTGACAGCGGACCTGCATCCACGGGCCTCACGTTTATCTGGATGCCGCAACTGTTTGCGCGAATGGTGCTGGGCAGTCCGCTTTCCGTACTCTTCTTTCTTGGTTTAACTTTCGCCGCGTTCTCTTCGCTCATCTCGATGATCGAACTTTCGACACGCATTTTTGTCGATTTTGGATTTAGACGTGGGCGGGTAATCCCATTTGTCGCCGGAGGTGGTTTTCTCCTGGGAATACCGTCCGCACTCCACACGGGATTCTTGAGCAACCAGGACTTTGTATGGGGAGTTGCCCTGATGATCTCCGGTGCGTTCGTTGCGCTGGCCGTCAGGCGGTACGGCGCTGCAGCGATGGCGGAACGCGTAGCGTGCGATGCGCCGTCCGACTGGAGGGTCGGACGCACCTGGTCCGCACTCATCTCCTTCTTCGTGCCCGTTCAGGCGTTTGTATTGCTCGTGTGGTGGATGTATCGGTCTGCCACGGTTTATGCACCCGACCGATGGTTCGATCCGACCGATCCCTCGAGCGTGATGACGTGCCTCGTTCAATGGGGTCTGGCAGCGCTCGTACTCTTTGCTCTCAACAAAAAACTCTTCGTAGCCATTACCCGAAACCTCGAGGAATAGCGACGTCCCGATCAAAACATAAGCGCTTCCGGATACCCTATGAGAAGCATTGCCGGCCCGATCTTACTTTCGTTTGTCCTGTCGGTGCATTCCGCATGGGCACAGGACTGGTCAACACGTCCGGAGCGCACCGATTACCGGGAAACGTCTCGATACGCCGATGTCGTCGCCTATGTGAACCGGATCGCCGCAAGCGTTCCGGCTGCGGTCGTCGTCAATGCCGGATACAGTTATGAAGGCCGGGCGATGCCTGTGGCGGCTTTCGGTACACACGGGACTGAAAATCCGTCTGAGTGGAGCGATATCGACCGGCTGCGGGTGCTGGTAATCGGTGGCATACACCCGGGTGAAGCATGTGGAAAAGAGACCGTTTTGTGGTTGTTGCGCGACATTGCGACCAACAACGCAGGCCCCTGGGCGGATTCGCTGACGGTCGCATTTTTGCCGCTCTATAATGTCGACGGAAATGAAAAGGTGACGCTCGATAACCGCCCGTTTCAGCACGGACCGACGGCGGGCATGGGGCAACGCACAACTGCCGAAGGGTATGACCTGAATCGTGATCTGATCAAGATCGATGCTCCAGAGACGCGTGCCCTGGTTCGCCTGCTTCGAGACATGGATCCGCACCTCGTCCTCGACCTGCACACCACCAACGGCACAAGGCACGCCTACCATCTGACCTATGCACCGCCGCTGCATCCCAATACCGATCCCGGACTTACCGCGTACCTGAGAAGCACCATGCTGCCGGAGGTAACGCAACGGATGAAGGAGCGGTTCGGCATGCACGTGTACCACTACGGAAATCTGCCCCGGCGCGGCAGCAACAGATCTCCCGGCTGGTACACGTTCGACTACCGCCCCCGATTCCTGACCAACTACGTCGGACTACGAAACCGTCTTGCCGTACTGAGCGAGGCATACGCCTACGCAACTTTCGAAGAGCGCATTCGATCGACATATCAATTCGTCAAGGCGGTGCTGGACCACGCGCAACGAAACGACGACCGGCTACGCGAGCTGGTTGCCGGTGCAGACAAACCGCCGCCGGTCGGGTCGCAAATGGCGGTGACGGCGGATTTCCCGGATGATCCGCCCGTCGTCGAGGTCTTGATGGGAGAGATCGAGGAGGAGACGAATCCGTACTCCGGTCGACCGTTGTACCGGCGTGTGCCGAAAACGAAGGCAAGGATGTTGCCCGATTATACTCGTTTCGTTGGTGACAAGCCGGCAAACGTGCCTGTGGCATATGCGGTACGTGATCCCGCCACCGGAATTGCCGACAGGCTTGAACTCAATGGCGTCACATTTGCGAAACTAACAGTTACAATAAGTGTTTCAGGGGAATCATTTAAAGTAGATTCTACATGGACGGCCGGCGCCAAATACCAGGGCCATCGCATCAGAAGCATTGCAGGATCGTTTAGAAAGGGATCGTTTTCGCTTCCCGAAGGCACCCTGATTGTTCCGTCTCAACAGCAACTGGGGCGGTTGGCTTTCCAACTCCTGGAGCCGGAATCATCGGACGGATTCACCACGTGGAATCTGTTCGATGAGTGGCTCGATCAAAACGTTACGCACCCGGTCATCAAACTCGATCACTGGCCCGAGGGTCTGGAATTCCCCCGGCAATAGACGTGATGCTCGACAAGAACCTGGTTGTGCGACCACGGTTTAACACAAACGTCCACCAGTTGAAACCATAGATCTCGTATGTCACGTTCAAATTGGCTTGTCGTAGTACTGTTGGCCGCTCTGTTGCCTGCCGCGTGTGGGAATCCCGATTCAGGGGAGACGCCGGAGGGGACTCCGGACCTTGTTGTCGCCGACGTGGACGATCTGCGCGCGGAAATTCGGAAAGAGGGCATTCAACTGACCGTCGTGAATTTTTGGGCGACATGGTGTGTTCCCTGCAGAGCTGAATTTCCCGATTTGATCGAAGTTGGCAAGGAATTTGAGGATAAAGGAGTGCAGGTCCTGTTTGTTTCGACGGATTTCGAGGATCAGCGCGACGCGGTACTGCGTTTTTTGGAAGAACAGGACGTACCGTGGCGTTCGTTCCTCAAAGAAGGTGACGGCTATGCGTTTATTCAGTCGTTTCATGAAGACTGGAACGGTGCGCTGCCTACGACTTTCTTTTTCGATGATGAGGGACAGCTCGTTGATTACTGGGAGGGCATATCGACTTATGAAGAAATCAAAGCAACCATTGAAGCGAATCTCAACGGCTAGATTGCATGGCGGCATACTCCCTCGGCCGTGTTTCGGCCGGTGCCTTTCCGGAGCTTCGGCAGTACTTTTCATTTCGGTGCTGCTGCTCATCCCTTTACCGGTCGCCTCGGCGCAGCCATTGCCGATTGGAAGCCGGCTCCCGGAGCCTGACCGCGTTATGCCGGACGTGCGCGGTGATGATCACATCGTTGGTGAAGTGGTGGGTGAATCGGGTCTCGTGCTCGCTTTCTGGTCAAATTCCTGTCCGTGGATCGACCGCTATGAAGACCGTTTTCTAGAAACGGTCAATCAATTCTCGGATGCGGGTATCGGCTTTGCTCTCGTGAACGCCAACGATCCGGTTGCTATGCCGGAAGATGCTCCGGAGCAACTGGTCGAGCAGGCTGAGGAGGGGGCATACACGTTCCCCTACCTGATGGATGCAAATGGAGCGCTCGCGCGTTCTCTGGGCGCGTTGCGCACACCCGAAGTGTTTGTGTTCGACGATCAACTTCGTCTGGTGTATTCCGGGGCAATAGATGACAGCCCGGCCATTGCGGATGCGGTTTCGAATCCACATTTGAACAATGCGCTGGAGGCGCTCGTTAACGGCGAAGAGGTCTCGGTTGATCGTACGAATGCAATCGGCTGTACGATCAAGTTCGCTCCGGAGTAGCGGATAGAAGGCTGAGATAGGGTTTATGAAGATGCAGTCGGCAGCGCCGCGACATAGTGCTTATCCCCTTGTCGAACAGTTCCTATCCATCCAGGGGGAAGGCGAATGGTCCGGAAGTGCCGCGTGGTTCGTTCGGCTTGCCGAATGCGATGTCGGTTGCCCGTGGTGCGATACGAAAGAGAGTTGGGATGCCGGAGGATATCCCTTGTACACGGTAGGGCAACTCGGTAGAGCTGCCGAAGCATCCAGGGCACCGATGATCGTCATTACCGGCGGTGAACCCTTGATGCATGATCTTCAGCCACTTACAAAACGGCTTTCCAGGATTAAAGCTCGGCTCCACCTCGAAACCAGTGGCGCCTATCCGCTTTCCGGCTCGTTTGACTGGATCACACTGTCACCCAAACGGATGAAGCCTCCCGTGGACAGTATTTGGGCGTATGCCGACGAACTCAAGGTGGTTGTAGCGTCCAGAAAAGATCTCCAGTGGGCTGAGTATCAACGCCGCAATTGTCCGCCTTTCACCAGGTTGTTCCTTCAGCCCGAGTGGCAAACCAAAGGAGCCACAGCGTTGGTTGTAGACTACGTGCAGGCGAAACCGGAGTGGAAGCTTTCCCTGCAACTACACAAATATATACAGGTCAGGTGACGCGGGAACGCTACATAGAGGAGTTGTTTTCGCTGAGCGAGGGTGACGAAGCCGCTTTCAATACGCTTGCTGAATATGCTTTTCGCTATCAGCGTAACAGAAATCCGGTATACAGGGCATTCCTGGACGCGTACGGAACCAAAAAGGTCGATAGCTGGGAGGCAATTCCACCATTGCCGATTGCAGCATTCAAAACGTCCACGGTGGCCGGTTTTCCGGTCGATGAAGCAAAACTGGTTTTCCGGAGTTCCGGAACGGCATCCGGGAGTCGCAGTCGCCACTATGTCCGTGACCCGGAGTTGTACGGACGGGCGATCGAGCGCCGGTTCTCAGCGCAAATAGGCAGGGGACCCTACAGCATTTTGGCGCATCTGCCGGGATATCAAGAACACGGAGATGCATCATCGCTTCTGTATATGGTCCGGCACCTGGTAAACCGCTTCGGAAGCGGGAAGAGTGGATTTTACCTTAGAGATATCACGCGGCTAAAGCGGATCGTGGAGGATTGCGCGAACGACAGCGTACCCATCCTGTTATTTGGTGTGGCGTTCGGCCTGCTGAACCTTGTCGATACGCATGCGGTTAAGCTCCCGGAGAATGCGCTGGTCGTGGAAACGGGTGGTATGAAGATGCGTCGTCGGGAAATCGATCGGCAAAGCCTTCATGAACGGCTGGCTACCGGCTTTGATGTTCCACGTAAACACGTAATCAGTGAGTACGGCATGTGCGAGCTCATGAGCCAGTGCTATACGAATGGAGGCACGGTGTTCGAGCCGGCCCCATGGATGCGCATCCGAATCGTGGACACGGAACAACCCCCGATGGCCGTACCTTGCGATAAGCCCGGCCTGATCGAAATTGTAGATCTGGCGAACATCGATACGGTATCCGCCATTCTGACCGAAGACATCGGCAGAAGTGCAGGCAACGGTTTCGAGATACTGGGTCGGCTGAAGGGGGCGGATCTCCGGGGCTGCAATTATCTGCTCGACTTTGCTGACTAGCGCTACTCTACGCAGACAGACCTATGGCAACCGATACGCTCGTTAAGGCGCTCGCTCAGACGGCCGATGCGTGGTGTGATCCTGATCATGAGCATCGCGTGCAGGCGGTGCGTTCGACGACGGACGCCAATCCATGGTTTACGGAGGAGGCGGTTGTGTTCGCAATTAATCAGCAGGTATCCCAGATTGACGAAGAATTTCTGCTGGCGTGGCGCGAAAAGTGGCGAGCCGAAAGATCGGTATCCGTGTCGGTTATCGGGGCGGGGAATGTACCTTTTGTTGATTTCCAGGATTTTCTTGCCGTATTGCTTGCAGGCCACCGTTTTATCGGAAAATCTTCTTCACAGTCGTCTTACCTGCTGCCTGCCTTTGCCGAGGATCTCGGATCGCGAATACGCGGACTCGACATACGATTTGCGGAAGGCGAAACCGTGTTTGACGCGGCCGATTTGCTGATTGCTTCCGGGTCCGATGCGTCGGTAGACGCTATCGCCAGGAAATGTGACGCTTACGGCATCGAAAAAAGCCGGCGGTTGCTTCGTGGTCATGGCTATGGTGCGGCCGTTATCGGAGGACATGAAAGCGCGGCGGAGCGGTCGGCGCTTGCGGAAGACATCCTGCTGCACGAAGGAAGAGGGTGCAGAAACGTGGGACTGATCTGGGCGCCTCGCAATTGTTCGCCGGATCCGTATCTGGATATGATGGCCCAGTTCCGGGAGATCTTCCCGCCTGCGTCCAATACGGCCGGTGCGCTGAAAATGCAGGAAGCATTTTTACGCGCAACAGGGCAACCACACGCCGCAGGACCCGGCTTTCTCGTAAGCAAGGGCCCGCCCGAGGTTCAGGCGCCCGGGCACGTTCGCTGGACAGAGTATTCTGAGTGGTCCGATGTAACCGCATGGCTTGAACGCAACCGGGAGCAGGTGCAACTCCTTGTCGTATCCGACAAGGTCGCCGATCACCTCCCGGATATAACGGATAAGGTATCACCCGGCAACGCCCAGAGGCCGCATTTGACATGGAATCCCGGCGGCGTGAATGCCCGGATGTTTCTGAAGAATGGCGGGTGTTAATGAAAACCGGCCACGGAAACGGAATGAGATGCGGATACCGTTGCTGGATAAACCGGGCCAATCGGGGCACCGATTTCGCTTACGTTTGTAAGAACCGCGGTGCAAGTTTCGAATCAATCCGGATCGAAGAATGACTGATATTCCACCAACCGATGCCGAAAAACAAGCCGGTGACGGCCGGTATGCGAGCCCGCCCGGGGTGGAGGTGGAATCTCCTGAACCGTCGGGATCGAGGTTGGCTCGTGTACTGGAGCAGGTCCGCGAGATTTCTGAAGATGTTGTCGAGTTGGTAGAGTTAAAGCTGCAGCTCGTTCAGGTACAGATCGAGGAACGCGTTCAGGGAAAGCTGAATGAGGTAATCAGCAAGGCCCTGGTGGGAATGCTTGCGATTGGGACCGTTGTCTTTGCACTCGTAGCAGCGGCAATCGGACTTGGCTATTTATTCGAAAATCAGGCATTCGGCTTTCTTGCGGTCGCAGCTTTGCTGGCGTTGCTGACAGGTATTATGTGGTATGGCCGGTTCAACTATGTCAAGCTGAGCGAGAAGGAAGAGACGACAAATGAACTTCCGGAGCTGAAAGAGATCGAAGACGGCGAAACCGTTGCCGGCCGGCTGCCGAAAGAATCAAGTGACTGATGCCACGACTTGGTAAAAATAGCAATATGGACGCGCGTTCGCTCCAGCAGGTGATCAATAGGAAGCAGGCCCGGGTAGGCGACAAGCTGTCCGTGTTGAAAAGCGAACTCACCCGGAACCCGATATCCGAAATTGCCGAAAGAAAACCGGTCATCATTGTTGGATCGGCTGTTGTACTGGGAGTATTGGGTACGCTCACCTGGAGAGCCCTTAGTTCCGACCGCAGCCGGCGCGTGAATCACGAAGAACTTGCAGAGGAAGTCACCCGGTTGCTTCACGAGCGATACGCCGATCGTGCAGTACCGCCGACACGGGGCGAAGTGGCGAAGACCATTCAAAACATCGAGCCTTCCACCGCACCGGCCACCAGGATGCGGGGCGGTACCAGAATGGGTGTCTTTATAGGTTCTTTTCTGGGATCCATAGCAAAATCCGTCGTGCGCGAAGTCTTGTCCTCGTTACTGGCATCGATAACCGAGAAAACGGGGACAAGACATCCCGAATCAAGTCGCTGATTTCACGTAAAAACCGTTCCTGTCGCAATCATAGAGGCCTAATATGCGGCCCTGAAGCCCGCCTTCGCAGGTACGGAAAAGACGGGCGACGGCGTTTCGTCCACATATATTGCAATCAAACGAAATAACGGATGCGTCTAATCATTTTTGGCCCGCCGGGAGGCGGGAAAGGTACCCAGGCAAAGATGCTGGCCGAAAAGTACGGGCTGGATCATCTGTCCACCGGAGACCTGTTTCGCGCGGCACTCAAAAGCGAAACCCCCGTCGGACGTGAGGCGAAAAAGTATATGGAACAGGGAGCGCTGGTTCCTGACGAGGTGACGTGGGAAATCATCAAACAGCCGCTTATCGACAGGGGACTCGACGGATTTATCCTCGACGGTTATCCGCGAACGCTTCCACAGGCCGAAACGCTGCTGGAACTCATCGAGACGGCAGATCTGCCGGATCCGGTTGTCGTTAGCCTTGAGGTACCCGATGAAGAGCTGATCAAACGACTCTCCCGTCGAAGGATGCACAAGGAGACGGGCGAGATCTATCATCTTGACTATAATCCTCCTCCGGCCGACCTGGATCCGGACCTGCTGTTACACCGCAAGGACGATCAGCCGGATGTCATCAAAAACCGGCTTCGGGTCTACGCAGAACAAACCGAACCGATCAAGGCATTCTTTAACAAGAGGGGCTATCTGGTCGAAATTGACGGGACGGGAGGAATTGAGGAGGTGTTCGAGCGGGCGACTTCCGTGCTGGAGGGCTAGTGCACGCGGCGTGCCGGTTGCACCTACCGAGTTAGACGCATGGAGAGGTCACAAAGCACCGGTGAGGAGTACAGCAGAGAGCTGACATCCGAAATAGCGGATGCCTTGGCTGCGCTTCGCATGCATGACGAACCCGAAAATCTGTACGGTCCCGTTCGATATGTACTGTCAGGTGACGGAAAACTGCTGCGCCCGCTACTCTGCATCCTTTCCGGAGAACTATTTGGATGCGACCGAAAGGAGCTCATGCCCGTCGCGCTGGCGGTCGAGGTTTTTCACAACTTCACGCTGGTACATGACGACATTATGGACAATGCCGCTCAGCGGCGGGGACGACCAACCGTGCACGAGAGATGGGACACGGCAGATGCCGTTCTGGCCGGTGACTATTTAATGGGGATGTCCTACGGGCTGCTGGCAGTTCCAGCGTCAGGATCGCTGAGAGACCGATTGACCATCTTCCAGGAAATGGTTGTCAAGTTGTGTGAAGGGCAAGCGCTCGACAAACGTTTCGAAGAACGCGACGACGTGTCTGTCGATGATTACCTCGATATGATCCGCAGAAAAACCGGCTCCTTGATCGAAACCTCAATGCATCTTGGTGCCGTT
>CAZIIP010000060.1:9201-12692 GCA_964539455.1 uncultured Rhodothermales bacterium | reverse complement strand
GCATATTCGAGCGAGGCCACTACGTGACGCTGCCCCAAGACGTTGTAATACGCATGGGTAACACTGAAGACGATTTCGCTCCGGATGCGGGCGAGATTCTTCGATGCAGCAGAAGCTTCCCGGCCGGCTGCATGACGAAGCCTCGATATCCGGCCACCTGAGTAAAGCGGCATCGTAACCGCTATTTCGACAGCAGCGATCTCATCGCTGATGATACCCAGTTGGCCGCCGGGACCAACCGGCACAAGTCGCTGGGCATTGATGAAACGGTTATATCCTCCTGTTAAATATAGACTGGGTAAGTGCGCACCTGCCTTCTCCTTCTGCCTGGCCCGCGCCGCCTCACTTTCTGCTGCCGCCTCTGCCAATAGCGGATTGTTGGTGAGAGCCAGCCTGACACACGCTTCCAGATCAAGTGATTCGGGTGGCGCGACAGTCAACCCTGCACTTGAAGGGTTTGTGACATGTCGGGAAGGTTGAATGAGACCTACGGCTGCTCCGTCCGGCGGAAAACAGAAACCAAGAAGTGCGAAAAATGCCCCAATCCAAAAAGTTTTGCGGAATCCTGATTCCATTCGGATTCGGGGATCAAATAAACCATTAACCTTGTCATTCAACGGCATACACTGCAAAAACATTCGAGGTTGAGATCCCAACGTACCTCCCGGGCACGGAAGGATATGTCACGGATGTTCGTCGATGGGATGTCGATGCGGCTACAAATCGCCGGCAGGTGGCACACCCCGGGCCCAGAATCTTGACGGTCATGGCGCGCATATTTGTTATGCCGGTGTTCATCGAAGTTCATGGCTAAATCCGACAGGTTCAGGACCCTCCCTTGCTCATCGCAGCATTGCGTTTAATTGATTATCATTCATATCGAATATATTCAATATTCGGATGTGATGTGCTGCTACGTCAGTTATTCACATCCGGTGTTTTTCAGCTGTTTCATAACGGATAGGTCTTCATGAGCAGAAAAAGGTCCTCTTTGTCTGTACCCACAACTCCGCCCGCTCTCAAATGGCCGAGGGGTTGTTGAGACATGAGTTTGCGGACCGATTCGACGTTTACAGTGCCGGCACGCAGCCTTCTCGGGTGAGTCCGTTTGCTGTGCGCGCGATGGCCGAGCTTGGGATCGACATCGCCGATCACTATTCGAAATAGTCTTTCGCCGACGCGGAAATGACCGCCCCGCGCCGGACGCTTCGGTGCGGTAACCGCTTCCCCGTCATACGATCCGGCCGGGCTCGTAATGGTTCACGGTACCACGGTATCGCATCACGGATTTGAGCAGGCGAATAAGGAATGGCGAATGGTTTTGGATGTACCACTGGTCCGCAGCGCGGCGAAGGCCCAGGCCATAGGTTGGATAAGGATGAATCGTGTCCGATATCTGACGCATCGTGATTCCCCGGCGCATGGCAACGGCGTACTCGCCGATGAGATCGCCTGCTCCCGTACCCAGGATGTCGGCCCCCAGGATCTTGCCGCTTCGTTTACGGGCGAAGACCTTGATGAGGCCTGTTGTTTCCCCGTCTGTGACGGCACGATCGATTTTACTGAACGGAAACCGGAACGTCGTGAAACGTTCTCCCTGTGCTTCCAGCTCCGCCTGGCCGGCTCCCACGTGCGCCAATTCGGGATCGGTATACGTGGCCCAGGGCACGTTGCGCACATCGATTTTGAGCGGCCATTTGGCAAGTGCATTCGTGACGGCCACCTTTGCCATGTGCTCGCTCATGTGAGTGAACTGATAGCGACCCGTGACGTCACCTACGGCAAAAATGTGGCGAACGTTCGTGCGGCATTGATCATTGACGGTAATCCCACGTGCACCGTAGTCGATTCCGGCAGCATCAAGACCGAGATCCTCTATGTTCGGTTTTCTGCCCGTGGCCACAAGCAGTGCATCGGCCTCAACGATTCGATTTTCCCCGTTCACTCCGGCCTCGATCCGGATGCCCTTCCCGGCGTTCTCGATACGCCGGATGTCGGCCTCGAGCAGGTAGCGTACACCTTCCATCCCTAACCGCTCCTGTAACATGGCTGCCAGCTCGGCGTCGTCCCGCGCCAGAATTCGGTTTGCACGGTCCAGGACGGTAACGTGGGAACCGAGTCGACGGAAGGCCTGGGCCATTTCCGAACCGATGGGTCCGGCGCCTATGATTGCGAGCTGCCGCGGCAGTTTCGTGATCTCGAAAAGGGTCTCGTTGGTCAGATAGGCGACGTCGCCAAGACCCGTGATCGGAGGGACTGAGGCACGCCCGCCAGAGGCGATGATGATGTATCGGGCGCTTACACGACGGCTACGGTTGTCTTCCTTGATCTCGATCGTGTGGTCATCGACCAGCCGGGCTTCGCCAAATACGGTTTCGACGCCCATGTCTGTGTAGATCTCCGGCCGATCGGCATCCTCGTAGATTTCCTCCCGGAGCCGGTGCACGCGTCCGATAACAGCCTGGAAATCGATCCCCTCCAAAGTTGCATTCACTCCATAGCCGGTCGCATGCGCTACGGTGTGGGCTACCTTGGCTGCCTTCAGAAGAGCTTTGCTGGGCACACAGCCGGTCCACGTGCAGTCTCCACCGAGTCTGTGCCGCTCGATCATCAATACACCGGCTCCCATATTGGCACCCAGACCCGAAGCTGTGAGTCCGGCGGCACCACCACCTATTACGGCAAGATCGTACGTATGAGACATAATTTTCGTGATTGATGATGCTTGAGTCCGGAAAAACGCATGGACCGTGTGCTAGCGCATATCTGCGGCCGGCACTTCTGCAACCTTTCGTCGAACCTTGTTGAACGTCGAGTATGCCCCCCAACCGATCACGATGATAAGAAGCACATACACCCAAACGGGGATATTCTCTCCGATCACAAGCAAATAGAGGTAAGCCGAGACGAAAAAGAACGCTGAGGAGAGGAGGGGAAACGTGATGCTGCGCTTCCGACGGAGGTTGCGTATGAGCCAGCCAATCGAAAGTGTGAAAAAGGGGATGGCTCCGACGTAAATGGCACCGAAAATGATCGGATCAACACCGTAGGCCGTGCCGAGATTCATGAACCAATCAATCAGAGTCTGTAGTTCCATGGCAGTCGGAGCGTGTCAGTGTAGAAGAAAAGTGTGATACAAGCGGGCGAAATCGGGGCCTTCTCCGGTTCCGAATCTGAGCCTTTTCAGGACGTAAGTGCGTGGGAGGGCTGAAGCGTTACGAACAGCCGTTGGAAGCCCGGTCGTACGGGGGAAGGAACGCTACCCCGGAAAGTCGCGTCGGGATCACCCGGGATACGGCGATCTCCTGGATCGGCCGTGGGTTTCAAACCATCGATCTCTGCGAGGGCCGGCCCGGATCGCGCCGGAGACGGCGCTCGCCGTCCCGCTGCCGAACCGGTGTCTACCCCGGATGCGATTTCGGATCCGTGTGGTGTACCTTATGGGCCGTCGTGCCGGTTGGGCGGGGACAAACCGCATTGGAATGAAAACC
>CAZIIP010000060.1:0-9191 GCA_964539455.1 uncultured Rhodothermales bacterium | reverse complement strand
TTGAAGTGATGCGAGCAAGACTATGGCCTGGATCGAACAGATAGATGAAAAAGAGGCAGATCGGACCTTGCGAGATGCCTACGCCGAAATCGTGAGACACCGAGGCAGGCTATCCAACATCATGCGTGTGCACAGCCTGCATCCCGAAGCGATGACGGCTCATATGAACCTGTACATGCAGATCGTTTTTGCCCATGTCGGGCTCAAGCGTGCGGATCGGGAGTTGCTGGCTGTGGTTGTTTCAGCGTCCAATGGATGTGACTATTGCACGAGGCATCATAGCGAAGCGCTGCTGGCGTACTGGAAAGACAGGGACCGCGTTCGACAAGCTGCCGATGATTATCGAGCGCTTGCCTTGCCCGAGCGTACACGTGCCATGCTTGATTATGCCATACTGCTGACGCTATCGCCTGCCCGGGTTAAGGAGATGCATGTGGAACGCCTCCGCAAAGCGGGATTTTCGGATCGGGATATTCTCGACATCAATCTTGTGACAAGCTACTTCAACTTCGTTAACCGGATTGCCCAGGGGCTCGGCGTGGAGTTGACGGAGGATGAAGCGAGGGGATACCGATATTAACATGGTTTCCATCATCATTCCCGCACTGAACGAGGCACCTATCCTTCAATCCACCATTTCCGTGACCGGGGCCCGGGAGCACGGATCGGAGATCATTGTGGCGGACGGGGGATCCGAGGATGCTACGTGCGAAAAGGCGCGGGCAGCGGGAGCTCTGGTCGTTGGAGCAGATCGCATGCGTGCCCGTCAGATGAACACGGGTGCGCGGGCGGCATCGGGAGACATTCTTTTATTTCTCCATGCCGATACGTTCCTGCCTACCGGAGCGCTGACCACAATAGAAGAAGCGTTGAGTGATCCGGATGTCGAGGCGGGTGCGTTCCGCCTCGACTTCGATGTCAATTTGCCGCTGTTGCGTTTCTACAGTTTCTGCACGCGCGTACCTACGCCCTTGATTTGCTTCGGAGATCGCACCCTGTTCGTGCGCCGCTCGGTCTTTGAGGAACTCGGTGGCTTTTCAGATATCCCGATATTTGAAGATCTCGACATGTCACGACGACTTCACCGGCGCGGAGGCTTTCGATTCCTCAACGAGTACGTGAAGACGTCGGCACGCCGTTTTCTGGAAAATGGACTAATCAGACAGCAGGCAGTGAACGTCTGGCTCTGGATGCAGTATTTACTGGGTGTCGACCCGCATACGTTGACGAGATACTACCGTTACAGGGTGCCGGCCGGTGACGGCGACTAGCCTGCATTTCTACCAAATAATCAATGGCATCGGATCGTTGGAGGGGTCGGTGTAAGTGCGTCCGAACATTTACAAACCCGACGCGAGACAGATCTGAGGCCGACACAGTCTAGCAGCAAACGGCTTGAGTTTCAAAGGGGGAGTTGGACGATGCTCTGGTCTCCCGCTCGACGCTCAACCGTCTGAAGGGAGCACGCGGGAGAAGTGGAAAGCGGAGACCGATACCATCGCATCACATTTGATACCGAGGCAGAATGCCTGCTGGTTGAGCTCTTCGTTAAGAGCCACCCGAAGGCTTTCCCTCTTCTCATTCTGCATCAGGATGATACCGATGATCCTGTTCATGGAAGCCCGCAGCGACGGTTTTTTTTCACGGCTACTACCGCGAAAAATCCGTACACCATTGGCGTTCAACCAAACCTTCGTGAGATGTAGGGGCCGGGAGTTTGTCGGACTTGAAGAACATTTCTACTGTTTTTATTGAACATACGTGCGATTAGCGTCGTGACAGCTTTATTGTAGATAATAAACTTACGCTGATGGTCCGACAGCCTCCTAGGAGGCATCATTCACCATTCGGTCCGCCATCGCCAACGCACCTTCCACCGGATCGCGCGTCGAGATCTCCACCTCCCAGCCGGAAAACACGGCTTCGAATTCCTCCACCAGCTTGCGGGAATAGGCCCCGTGCCGGGTCAGTCCGCCCATTACGACGATGCGGTGCGTGAGCCGATCTGCCTGGAGTTTTCCGATTAACCGTTCGAGATCGCCGGTGAGTTCTGCGATCTGGCCTTCCACGATGCGGGCAGCTTCCCGGTCGCCCGCTTCGAAAGCCGAAAGCAGTACGCGAACGGGGAGGTCCTGTATCACCAGGTTTTTCGTGTACACTGCTCGTAACAGGCCGTTCAGATCATGTACATGTAAGGCCTCGGCGAGGTCGCGACTGAGTCCGGTCGGCCGGTCCCCGTCGAGTGCGCGCGCAAATGCACGGAGGGCCGCACGCCCCAGACCGTATCCTCCACCCCCGTCTCCCAGCAACCGTCCCCATCCACCGGTCCTTTGCGGTGATCCGTCGTCCTGCCGGGCCAATGCCAGTGAGCCTGTTCCTGCGATAATGACCACACCGCTTTCGCTCCCAAGTGCCGCCTCCAATGCGAGCGTACCGTCAGTCACGACGACGACAGCGGAGCGGTCCACGGATATTGATGTTTTCATGCGTTCGAAGAGGGCGGCCTCTAACTGCCGGCGTTCATCGGGTCTTCCCGCGCCGGAAACGCCCGCCACGAGGCCGTCCAGATGCAGGTCGCCGGATTGGCCCTCAAACCCCCTCCACAGCAGGGCTTCGAGGCGATCGGCAGTGGTTTCGATGCCGTCTCGGGTGACGCTCGTCCCCTCACCGCGGAGACGGAGCACGACCCCTCCCAATTCCCGCATCAAGAGCATGCTTTTCGTACCGCCCGCATCGATCCCGGCGGTCAAACGAGCCTCGCGCTTTGGGCGTTTGTTCATGCTTTCAGGGTTTGATGGGTTGCAGGGTTACGGTTCGTCCCGCATCGGCGCCGCCGACGGCGAGTCGGAGCGGGACGGTGTCCGGATCGGCATTGAGGCGACCAAGGAAGCGGCTGTTCGACGAGCGGGGGCTCAATACGGTGATGGCCGCTCCTGCGCCGGTCGAAAGCGTGGCGGACCAGAAGGCCGTGGCAACCGACGAGCCCTGCATGCCGGACGCGGCATACGCGACGGCGGTCGGATGGCCGGCGACCGGAAGTGTGATCGGTTGATAGCGCATGGACGTCGGCAACGACGCTTCCGCCCGGCCGGTACCGGGCATTGTTCCCCACACGGGATAGATGCGTTTCGCGGGCTGGGTAGCCTCCCAGCGCCAGGCACTCATGTTGGGTCCATGCTCCATATTCAACTCCCGCAGCGCGCGCTGGAGGGCGGAAAGGAGTGAATCGGCAGGCAGATCGGCGATTTCCTTGCTCCGATCGAGTCCGCCGGCTTCGGCTATCCACCGGTCGAATATGCCTGCTCCGATGCTCGACCGGTTGAAGCGGTAGTCCCAGTTTTCCAGATACGTCAGTGCATTGCTACGCTCCAGCGATTCGAATGCGTCCAGCTTTTCAAGCAGTCGGGGAGCGAGGTTCGCGGCAAATGAACTGAAGAGGACGTCTTGCATCGCCCTGGCTTTGCCGGCCGAGTCGTCGAATCCGGCGTTCGGCAAAGGGAGGCGGGAATATCCGCCGCTTTGAGTCGGTGCCGGCGGGCCGATCCATGTAACGACCGAATCGGCGCTTACGACGGCGCCCGTCGGGTTCGTGAGCGAAAAACCCGAGCAGGATCCGGGTGCGCACGCGCGCCATGAGCCGAAGTCCGACACCGGGCGCAGGCCGTTCCATTTCAGAGCGATCGCTATGGAATCTGTACCGGGAACGAGCAGCAAATCGTCCGCCGTTCTGACCGTCACAAGGACTTCATTACCCTCGGGTCCCACGGTGATACGTTCATGGCGGGTGGATTCGGCGAACCCGGATGCCGGTTGGACGGTTATTTCCGTGTCGCCGGTCGGAATGAGTGCCCAACCGTGTGCAGTAGAAGTGCCTGCGAGGGCTGCGGGCCATCCCGGTACGAAGGCGCCCACGAAATCGGTGCCCTCCCAACTCATTCCCGTTGGCTCCAGAAGCGGGAGTGCCCCGGCTCCGTACACGAGACGCATCCGAAGGCCGGGGCTCCTGTGCGGAGTTGTCCAAACGGCGCTGTATTCGAATCCGAATAGTTGCAGCCATTCCGCCAGTGGTCTACGCAGCCTCTCGAGCGTCTCTTTCTTCTGTGCGGTACCTCGGTCCCCCTCCTCATCATTCGGCAGAGCGGCAAGCCATGCCAACAACCGTTCGATCATCAACGAGTGCCACGGCTCCCAGCGTTCCGGCTCGATGTCCAGGAGTACGAATACGTCTCCGAAGGCGACACTTCGTTCAGAAAAGGCGTCATTCACCCCGGCGGCATACCGTTCGAGAAGGAAGCGTTCGTCTTGCGGCAGGCGATCGTATGCTGCGCGGGATACACGCTCGAAACCCAGCAGGCGGGCGGTCCGATCGATGTTTACCACCGGTTTGCCGAACCACTCGGCGAGTTTGCCGCCTGCGGTTTGTCGCCACAGCACCATTCTCCATGCAGCACGCCCGGCGTGTAGATATCCAAGTGCGGCAAATGCGTCCTGCTCGGTCCGGGCCCGCACGTAAGGGGTGTCGCCGGTTGTACGTGATACCTCTACCGGCTCGTCGATGGCCGCCAGACGGGTTTCTTCCGGCCGGTTGCTGCCGAATCCGTACGACAGAAATGCCACAATACGCACCGCACCGAATGCGAGCAAAGCGAGTAGTACGAAGGCCGTGAGGAATCTGAGCACGTGAGGAGCGAAAACAATCGGGTCCGAAAGTAGACGGAGTGCGGGTGTCAAGTTAGGGAGTGGAGGGCTACCGGTACCAGTTTGATGAGCCGACGGCGCCGGCCACGTCCGCAACATGCCTCCGCCGCCCGGCGTAGGACAATTGAAACTCGAACCGGTTGAACAGGTTGTCCGGATGGAACCACATCCCGTAAATGGTGTGTGAATACCATTACGCCCGGTCCATTCCGAACTTCATCGCTAAACGCACGGCATGAAACAGACCCGACACACCTTTTATGCGCTCATAGCGGGGACCCTGGTTGCAGGCACGTTGCTGGGGATGACGGTACAGAAGCTGTTTCTCGAGGACAATACGTACCAGAATCTGCAGAAACTCGAGGATGCGTTCTCCTTAATTACAAAGCGGTATGTCGAGGACGTCGATTCGGCGGAGCTATCCAGGGATGCCATCGAGGGTATGTTGGAAGGGCTCGATCCGCACTCCGTATTTATCGATGCCGAGCGAATGCAATCGGTGCGCGAGGGATTCGATGCATCGTTTGAAGGCATAGGGGTCTCTTATGAATGGACTGAAGGGGTTGACGGCAAGGATTCGCTCACGGTCTTGAATCCAATTCCCGGCGGGCCCAGTGAGGAGGCCGGACTGCTACCCGGTGACCGAATCATCGGTGTGGATGAGCACATCGCCGTGGGTTGGGATCGTGAGGATGTCGAAAGGCATCTCAAAGGCCCCAAGGGCACCAGGGTCGTGGTAACCGTCAAACGGCCCCAGTATCATGAATTGCTCGAATTCGAGATAACGCGTGACAAAATTCCGATCCACACCGTCGATGCGCACTATATGCTCGACGAACAGACCGGCTACATCCGGCTTAACCGGTTTGCGCGTACGACGCGACAGGAGGTTCGGGATGCTCTGGGCAACCTGAAGCGGCAGGGGATGGGGCGCCTCGTTTTCGACATGCGGGGCAACTCCGGCGGATACATGAATATGGCCATCGGCGTCGCTGACGAGTTTCTGGGCGGAGATCAGATGATCGTCTACACCAGAAGCCGTCACGTCGGCAACAACGAGGAATATCACGCACGGGTCGGCGGGCTCTTCGAGGCCCGTCCGATTATCGTTCTGGTTGACGAGAACTCCGCGTCCGCCAGTGAAATTGTGGCCGGTGCGTTGCAGGACCACGACCGGGCGCTGATCGTAGGCCGAAGGACCTTCGGAAAAGGTCTCGTCCAGCAGCAATTCTCGCTGCGTGATGGTAGCGTCCTGCAATTGACTACGTCCAGATACTACACCCCGGCCGGGCGGCTAATCCAGACGCCCTATGAAAGCGGCGACCGGGAATCGTATTACGAGCAGAAGAGTGCGCGGTACGACACCCTGGCGGAAGGGAACGGCGTCTATACCGATCTCGACCATCTCATTGTCGAAGCCCTGGAGAAGGGTGAATTGCAAACCTTTGAGATTGCCGAGTATCTGGAATTCGTGCCGGATTCCCTGAAGTATGCAACGGACAACGGACGTGTCGTGCTGGGGGGCGGGGGGATCTTGCCCGACTTTGTCGTGGTGAGCCCGGTGTCTCCCCTCATGCGCACGCTGTATGCTTTCGACCATCTGTTTGTCAGGCAATGGATGGAATCCCATCCGGGTATTCGTTCCGCCTGGGAAGACCGTCAGGAGGCGTTCAATCGTGAATTTGTCGTGGATGATGCGGCGGTGGACGCATTCTGGGAGTATGCCGCCGAGGAGCACAATGTGCATGTCGTGCCGGAAGGGGAGGAAGTCCCCGAGAATGCTCCAGACGGACAACGTTACGTTCGCGCAGAAGAGGTCGAGGAAGACCTTGACCTGCTCAAAGCCCGGCTAAAGGCCTATATGGCACGGAGAATGTGGGGCGTCTCGGCGTGGTTCCCCGTCATTCAGGAAGTGGATCCTACGCTGCAAAGCGCGATGAAACTGTGGGAATCGGCGGGCAAACTGTCCCTGAATTATCAATAGCCACGCCCGAATGATGCCCAAAAAACCGGCGGTCGTCGGGTGGTGAGCATTTTCTTTTTGCACAACCCCTTTGTGGCAACTTATCTTCCCGACCTGTGTCATTGAGCACGAGGACCCACCATATTGTGTTCTCAGTTGTGCATTCCTCTAGCCACTCTTGGCAAGTCGGGTGCCGGTCGTGTATCTTTGACGCCGAGCTGAAATTGTCTGAACACTCATTCACAACCCACCTGCGAAAGAGGTAAGAAAACCCATGTCTCTTCTCAGCATTCTGCTCATGCTTCCTCAGGAGTTCGGCAGCTCAGACGCACCGCTGGATATCAACCGGCTGGTGTCGTATTTCAATCAGGGTGGCACATTTATGTGGCCGGTGCTGATTTGCCTGATCCTGGGCCTCGCAATTGCGATTGAGCGGATTATTACGCTGAACCGTGCGGACATCAACACCCGCAAATTCATTCTCAAGGTCAAGCAGTCGATCGACGAGGGTGGCATATCGGCAGCGGAAGAAGTTTGCGCCTCTACCCGAGGCCCCGTCGCGTCCGTATTTCAAGCTGGTCTTCTCCGTGCGGATGAAGGCATCGAAGCGGTCGAAAAGGCGGTCATTAGCTACGGATCAGTCGAAATGAGCTTCCTGGAGCGCGGTCTTGTATGGCTGTCGCTCTTTATTTCACTCGCGCCGATGTTGGGATTCATGGGCACGGTCTGGGGCATGATCCTGGCTTTTGACGAGATCGAGGCAGCCGCCGATATTTCGCCGTCCATTGTGGCCGGCGGTATCAAAGTGGCGCTGTTGACGACGCTCTTCGGTCTGCTCTGTGCCATCATTCTCCAGGTCTTCTACAACTACTCCGTGTCGAAAATCGACCGGCTGGTTGCAGAGATGGAAGAGGCTTCCATCGAGTTGATCGACTCGCTCGTGATGGTCCAGCACGGACGGCCCGCAGGCAAAGCGGCCGACGCTGCGCCGGAGGCGCCCGCGGAAGCCTAGGTCTGCTCGGACCATCCAAAATTTGCGTAGAAATCTCGCCTGCCGGAGACCCGGCACGTGAACAATTAGTTCGACAGAGAAATGGAATCCTCGACAATCGCTGTGTTTGCTGCGTTGGGCATGATCGGACTGGCATTCCTCGTCCTGATCGTGTTTGGCTTCCGCAGCTTGCTTAACGGCAAGATCTCAATCATGAAGATGGCATTCATCCTGGTGCCGTTTGTCGTGTTCTTCATCTGGTATCTGATTACCGGCGGCGACATGGCGGAAGCTGCCGTGCTGACGGTGGCCACGATGTTCGCATTGGGCATGCTATCAATTTTTCTGTCGGGTCTTAAGTCCGTATTCAGCTAATCCTCGATTGTTGAAGCGGCCGGCACGGCTGAAATTAATCAGCGTATAGAACCATGGCACTGTTGAAAAAGAGGACGAGAAAGGCGGGTGAAATACCCTCCGCAGGTTTGGCGGACATCGCCTTTCTGTTGTTGATTTTCTTCCTCGTGACGACGACGATCGACGTGGATACCGGGATTGTCATGCAGCTTCCACCGCCGCTGGACGAAAATGTGGAACCGCCCCCGATCCGCGATCGCAATATGCTCGCGGTGCTGGTAAATGCCCAGGGCGATATCCTGCTGGAAGGAGAGGTTGCCACGCTCCCCCAGATCCGTGAGACGGTGAAAAAGCACGTTACCAACAATGGGCAGGATCCACGGTATGCGGTTTCTCCGGACCGTGCGATCGTTTCCTTGAAAACGGACCGTCAGACGAGATACGATGACTATGTCAACGTACTGGACGAGATGTGGATGGCTTACTTCGAACTCTGGGATGTCGAAGCGCGGCGCATGGGCTTTCAGAACTATGCCGCCTACAAGAAGCGGGTGTCCGACCGTGACCTCGTCGATGAAGTGAAGGAGAAATACAAAGCGAAGATTTCAATCGCAGAACCCGACCAGGGCTGATCGCCGCCTCTGGTACAGACGGAACTCGATATGTCGGTACACTTTCAGAAAAAAAGCGCCAAGGCGAGGCAGGAGATTCCGATGATGGCCCTGCCGGATATCGTCTTTATGCTTCTGATTTTCTTTATGGTAACCACGGTTATGCGGACGGTGACGCTCAAAGTGCAAACCCGCCTGCCGCAAGCGGAAGCCGTGCAGAAAATCGAACAGAAGCGTCTGGTCGCTTACCTTTATGTCGGTCGCGAAAGGCAAAGCGGCCGCCAGGTCGGTGACATGAGTGTTCAGATCGACGATGCCATCGTCGACACTGCCCGATACGAAACCGCTTCGCCCCGGCAACAGCCCCACGCCGCCCTCATGCCCGTGCCCACCGCCCGCGCCACCGAGCGGTCGATTCTCGTCGCCGTCACCCCCGCGCCCGAACGCGCCGTCGCGGTGCAGCCGCTGACGCTCGACGTCCCCGGCGCGTTGACCGGCCCGACGGTGCGCCTGCCCTCCACCCACGACGCCCAGACCAGCGACGAACGACCGCTGATGGCCCGCGACGATGTGG
>CAZIIP010000059.1:0-12774 GCA_964539455.1 uncultured Rhodothermales bacterium | reverse complement strand
GAGGATGGGATGATCGAGACCGTGCGCGCCGAGGGGCGGGCTCGCGCTGTCGGTAAGGAGTTTGTGCCCACCCCCTGGCAGGGGCGTTTCTGGAACTACGCAGAGCGCGCCGGCATGCGGGTGCCGTTGGACGGCGAGGTGGCGTGGCTTCTGCCGACCGGTGCAAAGCCTTACTGGCGGGGTCGCATCACCGATATTGCGTATGAGTTTGCGCAATGTCATGAAAAAAACAATTTTCAATATTGTTAGTTACTCTCACCGATTTTAATTGGGAAAATCAACGAGTCGGACCTTCTACTATATATCAGGCGGGGCAAGAGGCTCTATCAATTGCGAGGCGCTTACAATTGGGTTACCTGTTCCTGTTTTCGTTTTTTGTTTTGTTTTGCACTTTTACCGAAGCGACAGCCGTCGAAGCACCGAGAGCATTGTATCTTTATGGCGATGTTGCTGCTGATGGGACCGTACCATCAGGAGATAAAGAGCCTTTCCATCAGATGCGGCTTAACGACACAGGGGCTCAGGGGATGTCTGGTTTTGCCGAAGCTATCCGCGAGGTTGGCTTTCAAATCGAGGAGGCTTACGACGCGGATGTGACGCTAACTCCAGCGTTCCTGGCGCCTATCGATGTGCTTATCCTGGGATCGAACCAACGCCGTTTCACCGCCGCTGAAGCCAAAGCAGTCGATGACTGGGTGCGCTCCGGCGGAGGCTTGCTGGGATGGAGTGATAGTGCATTCGGTGGGCATTGGCAACAGGTAGGAGTCGACAACGATCTTGGCCGTCTTTCCAACAACGACCTGACAGTCCAGTTCGGCATGTATTTCATGACCGACAACGGTGCGGGCAACTATTTGGTAGAAAACTATGAGCGCGATCATTTCATCAATGACGATGACCGAAACGCGGGCGTACGCTTCCGCGGTGAGGGCGTTAGCCCGGTTCGGGTCGCGCATCCGGCCGAGATGCTGGCCCCGCTGCAGGATGGCGGTCTCGGCGGCGACCTTCGTCTGAATAAAAGAGATGGCGAACTGGACCCGGGGATTGACGCCGCGTTGGCAATCGCGAAGATCGGAGAAGGCCGCGTGGTCGGTGTCTTCGACCGGAACCTGTTTTGGAACGCGGGTGAGGGCACGCGGCTGAGCCACGTTAACAACCGCGAGTTTGCGCAGCGGATTATGGCATGGGTCGCCGGGCTGGAAAATGTGATGGAAGAATTGCAAGCCATCCAATCATCGCAGCAGGCGCTTGGGTCGAACGAAGAACCAGAGGTCTCCGCCCGCGCTGAAATCGATGCGCAGAATCGCTCAATTTTGCTGATAGCCGATATCGAGAGTACCGATGGGGCCAGGCTAACCCCCGACGTGGAATGGAAGTCAGTTCGTGGACCCGGTCCGTTGCAATTTGCAAACAACAATCCATACGGACCACGCATCCATGCGTCCTACGAAACTCCCGGCGAATATGTGATCCGTGTAGAAGTGAAAGGCGACGACTATTTCATCCATGAGCAGCTGAGGCTTGATCTGCCCTGACCGGCACAGGTTAGACACCGATATATTCATTCGAAAATATTCGCGTTCAAACAGTTGTTCATACCTATGGTCTGATGTGCCATCACGACCGCCGGCTACTCGAGGCCCCGAAAAAAATGTGAAGGGCTGCTCTGCGCCGCCCAAGGGGTTTGCAATTGTAATGCCGAGATTCTGGACGATTCCTTGTACAGCAAAACAGGCCTATGAAACGAATACTCTTAAGATCAAGGAAAGTGCTTCGATCTTTCCTGGTGGGTGGTTTGCGCGATATTGCTTACCAACGCCACATTCTCAACGAAGCACTCAACATCGAGAAGCAGGTCATTTTTATCGCGGTTCCAAAAACCGGAACAACAAGTGTGAGAAGGCAACTTGCGCAGCGAGGCAGGTCGCTGATTCCGAATCCGCACCTAAACATCATGCAAGTGCGTGATGCTATTTACACATTTTTGCTCAAGGAGGCGCTTGGTAGGAATCGAACTTTCCCAACGGAAGGTGTCCCGTCTGATGAAGAATTGAGAAGATCAGCTAAAGAGATATTTTCCTCGTTTTTCAAATTTTCCGGCGTCAGAAATCCGTGGGCCCGTGCAGTCTCCTTGTACATGAGGCGTGAGGGCATTCAGGTGGCTGACAAAATGTCGTTTGAAGAATTCTGTGAACAGCTCAACTACGCGAGTGATACCTGCCGGCATCCAACGCTTCATTCCAACCAACTCGATTGGCTCTGCGATGATTCAGGCCGGAGCCTAATGGACTATGTGTATAGATTGGAGGACTTTGATCAGGCAATAAAGGAAATAGCGGAGCGCACAGATGGTCGACTTCAGCTTGTGAGCATCAATGCTAATAGCAATCCAAAATCTCTCTCTCGGTCTTACAGAGATCTATATACAGACCACGCTAGAGAGATGATTGCGGCGCGATTTGAAAAGGATATAGACCATTTCAAATACACTTTCTGAACCCGTATTTGAGATGAAAGGTACCGCATAAAAAGCGGCTGCACCCCACGGCAATTCAGGTGCGCTCCATGGGCATCCGCTGAGCTTGTCCGCCGGGCGTCTGAAGCGTAATCTCAGCTACCACGGATTACGACATCAGAGCATTAGTCCCAGAGACGTTCCATAAAACAAAAACGCCCTGACCAACAGAATACCGGTTAGTCAGGGCGTTAAGTCTGGTGGAGATGCCGGGAGTCGAACCCGGGTCCGATTGGGTCCACACGCCAACCTCTACGTGCGTAGCCGGCCTATTGCAGTTTCACCTGCTGCGCATGCCGGACGGCCAGGCAAGCAGCAGGCTGAGACTGATAAGTCTTATCGCCACGGCTCAGTCAAACCGTTACGACCAGTCCGTCTAGTATGATGCCCTGCAGCCGGCCGACGAACAGAGCCATGCCGGAGGACAGATAGCCGATCTATGCGGCCATCGCGTACGAGTAATCGTTCGCAGTTACGTATTCCCAGCCTTTTGACGAGTGTGCTGAGAAACTCGGCACGCAGTCGGGTACGGAAATCCAACCGTCGAAACCGTGTCATCCCCAATAGTGTCAATGAACGAACAGGAAAGCATCCTGCTATAGGTTTACGAGGCCATGCGCCGGCATGTTTCCACCGGGCGCCTACCCGGGGTGCGATTCAACGCGCGGGACGCGACACAGGGCGGACAACCGTGGTTCGTTTCAACACGACGAACGCGGCACCGGGCGCCTGCCCGGGGCGGCTAATCGGGGCAAGCGCTTCGCTGCAAGCGCTTCGCTGCAAGGAACCGGTCGCACGATGGGGTGCCTATCTGATACGATCCTTGGTTTGGTCCTTGTTGCGCTGTCTCAGCGTATCCACCAGTTCGAGTCCCTGTTCTTCCAGCGCAACGGCAAGTGCAGGCACCACGTTGCGCCTGACGCCCGGACTCAGGTAATGCACCTTGCTTCTGCCGCCTGTGAAGAATTTTCGATAGGGATGAAAGATGACGCGCACATAATTGCTGCCCATGGGCAAGACGTCGATTGACATGTTGATCCTGTAGATTCCCCAGCGGCGTATCGTGCGAACCTCGGTCGATACCACATTGGGTGCATCAGGCTCGGCGATCTCCCACCCTGCAGCCCGTGTCGCCTTCTCGATTCGCTTCAAAAGCGAATCCGTTTCGATATCGGGTGCCCTGAAATCACGATACAGTGGCGCCAGAGAGCCGGCACACGATGAGAGCGCGGCAGCAATCAGGGCAAAAAACGCAATGCAGAATACGGGACGTGTCATTCCAACCACTCGCTAACTCACTCATGCTCTGGAATGCCGTCGCGGGTGGTTTGTTCACGTGGAATTCCGGCCGCTACAATTGCTTCAGCGTGCGGTTGTTGTTCGCACCCGATGCCGGAAGCTTGCTGCGTGCGTCCAGCCAATCAATCAGCACTCTGTTGAAAGCTTCGGGTTGTTCAATCATCGGAGCATGGCCGCATTCGGGCAGGAAATGCAGGTCGGCTTGCTGCAGGTGCGATCGAAAATCCTCCGCCACATCGGGTGGCGTTATCTCGTCATCGGCACCCCAGATAAGAAGCGTTGGGGCCGCGATCTCGTGCAGACGATCCAGCATCATTTCCTTTTTTGCCGATCGCGCCATCCGGATCAATCGAAGCGTACGTTTCCGGTTGCCTACGATCTGTCCCATTTCCGCAACCAGTTCGTCCGTGGCATGTTTGGGATCGAAGAACGTCAGAGCCGCCTTCTGGCGGATCCAGTCCGGATCGTATCGCCTGGGCGTCGATTTGCCGATCGTGACTTCATAGATGCCGGATGCGCCCGTCAGTACCATGGCCGCTACGCGTTCACCATGTTCAAGTGCATACATGATGGCGACGTGACCACCAAGTGAATTCCCTACGAGCATGAACCGATCGAGCTTCAGCGCGTCGAGAAACCTGCTCGTATACTCGGTCAGTCCCGGTACACTCGTTTCCCGCAACGGCATGTCGTAGACCGGAAGAACAGGGACCAGAACGCGATAGCCTGCCAACGGCAACTCACGAATCGTATCGATCCAGTTACTCAGATGACCGAGCATCCCGTGCAGGAGCACGACGGGGAGGTCGGAGGAAGCCGGACCTTCATCGACGTATGTGAACCCGGAATCCTCGTGTACAGGAAATGGTATTTGCGGCATATTGGTGGCGACCTGATAATGGGCGAATGCAGTATACGCTGCATCGTCAGATTGCGCTGGCTCTTCGACCAAATAAGATAACAGCCTGACATCGGCCGTGCCACCGGAAGGAAAAGGATACGGTTGCACGGGGCATCCGGAAGATGCATGACTGTGCGGTATGAGCAGGTCCCCTAATCGAAACAAAAAACAGCATTGCGCATTACCATATGCTTATGGTCACCACCAATTAATTCACGCTTCAATTACCCTATATATGCCCAGCGGAAAAAAGCGAAAACGGCACAAGATTTCTACGCACAAGCGCAAGAAGCGCCTGCGTAAGAACAGACACAAGAAGAAGGGCCGGTAGGTCCAATAACAGGCGGAACGTTGTGAGCCGGCGTCTCCGTTATCGGAAGACCGGCGTTTTATCTCGCGATCATAAACCGGAACGACTAGTCCATGTCCCATAACTCCAGTGGATCCGGCAAGTTCGCCATTCTGAGCGCCTTACTGGGAGGTGCCATAGTGGGAAGCATGGTCGGTGTTGTCGTGGGGCTTTTGATTGCCCCGGAAGAGGGGCGAAAAGTGCGGCGAAGGGTAGCCTATCAGCTCGATCGTGTCCACAAGAAAATCATCAGGCTGGTGGAAATGCCTTCAGAGCTGGAGAGGGAGGAACGCAAGACTGGTCGGTCGCTGGTAAAAGGTGCCGAAGAACAGGCCGGCGAGATTTTGCAGGATGTCGATGCGCTTATCGACGAAGTGAGAAGGGGCACATCGTGACGGGGCAGCTACACGCGGCCCGGTCCGGGTAATTTCAAACGGTCCCACTAGCGCATGCCAAGCTTCGTAATTCTGATGCCACCCTCGGAAGGAAAGACGCCGGGGGGCAACCCGCTCGCTCCGAGTATGTTCGACCGGCGCGCATCGGACACATTCAATTACTTCTCATCGCTGAATCCGGAACGCCGTACGGTCATTTCGGCACTCCACCATGCTATCGAGGAGGGGGACGAGGAATCCCTGGGCAAACTTTTCGGACTGCAGGGGGATAATCTGCAGGAAGCTGTCGACGCCAATCTTCAGGTGATCGAAAGTCCAAGGATGGCGGCAATGGAGCGCTATGGGCCTGGAGTCATGTACAACGCCATCGACTTCCCGAATCTCCCCACCGGCGCCCAGCGAAGGCTCCTCGAAAACGGTATCATCATCTCCGGGTTCTATGGACTGCTCCGCCCGGACGACCTCATACAGAATTACAGGCTCAAAATCGATGCCGTACTGCCGGAAATAGGAAAGCTTTCGCGGTACTGGCGGCCCCACATCAGCCCGGTCCTGAACGAGATCGTTGCCGGCCGTTTCGTGTGGAATCTGCTGCCCGGGGCGCATCGAGACGCGTGGGAAGACGAAGGCAGCTATCGCGGTATGGTTGACGTGAAGTTTTACGAACTGAAAGACGGCGAGCGCAAGCCGGTTACGCACGCCGTTAAGGCGCTTCGCGGAGCATTGGTGCGGTTTATCGTACAGGAGTCGGCGGACAGTCTCGAGATGCTGGCGGAGGAGGACGAAGAGGAAGTGGTCTCGATTCTGGATTACCGCTACGATCCCGAAGCCTCGAGCTGGGATGAAGAAAGCAAAACCGGCGTCGCGATTCTTGTGAAGGGCTGAGCTTCCCGCACCGTATCATCGGTTCATGCAACCCACCTCATCCGAAAGCGACATGCCGGCTGATCGCAGCGATCCGCTGGTGATCGGTATTGCCGGTGGTTCCGGCTCGGGGAAAACCACCGTCCGCACACGCATCGTAGCATTTTTTCCGGCAGGCAGCATTATCGTACTGGAACACGATGACTACTACCGCGACCTGAGCCACCTTCCCTTCGAAGAGCGCGCAAAGGAGAATTTCGATCATCCGGATGCGCTCGAAACCGATTTGCTGGTCCGGCATGTGGACCGGCTCATTCGCCGGCAACCGATTGAGAAACCGGTCTACGATTTCACGAACCACACCCGCACCGACAAAACGGAGCACATCGAGCCCCGTTCCGTAATCATTGTAGACGGCATCCTGACCCTCTCCGAGCCCTCACTTCGAGAGCGTATGGACATCAAGCTCTATGTCGACACACCGGATGATATTCGTCTCATCCGGCGAATACGCCGTGACATGGAGGAGCGTGGCCGATCGCTCGATTCGGTACTCGAGCAGTACGAGTTGACCGTTCAGCCCATGCACGAGGAATTCGTCGAGCCTTCCAAGCGGTTTGCGGACGTGATTATTCCATACGGCGGGCACAACCGGGTTGCGATCGACATGGTACTCTATCGCATACGGTCGTTGCTGCCGCCCAGGTCGCCCTTGAAAACCGAGTGAGTCCGGCCCTGTCACGTTCAGGTGCGATCCGGCGTGTTGAGCTCCAGAAGAAGCCGTCCGCCGTATAGCACGAGGTCCTCTTCTACCCGATCAATGGCCGGCACATGACGTGACAGAAATGGCGCCCAACCACCCGTAGCAACGACGTATGGATTCTTTCGGATCTGCTCCTTGACACGCCTGATGAGTCCGGCGACCGCGTCCGTAAAGCCGAAAAGGATGCCGCTTTGGAGGGCTTCCGCAGTCGACCGGCCGATCGGTTTGTCGGGCACGTCCATCGGCACCTCCGGGAGCAGGCTGGTTCCTTTCGAAAGAGCCGACAGGGAGATCGCCGGACCGGGCGCGATGGCTCCACCGCGAAAAACGCCGGTGGCGCTTACCGCATCGACGGTCACGGCCGTACCTGCATCCACCACTACAACGCTCCGCGTACGGTCCCGGTCGTCCCTGCCGAAAAACCGGTGCGCCGCACCGGCTGCCGCAAGCCGGTCCATTCCGAGTGTCGCGGGCGTACGGTAACCCATTTTTAGCGGCAATGACATCCCGGAATGCAACACTTCCGGCAGTACCATCAATTCGTGTTGAACGGCGCTCGTCAGCAACGAGGTTAACTCAGGGGAAACCGAAACGATACCCACACGCTCAGGGGCCGTGGGAAACACGCGATCGTGAACAGCATGGCGGTACGCCGTCACGCCGGCCTCGGGATCGGCACGCATACGGAATGACCGGATCAGCATGCCGTTATCGAAAAAGCCGCCCTTGATGCCGGAGTTACCGATATCGAATACGAGCCACACGTGCGTTCCGTCGTTAAATCGTGAGGATCTTGCTATGGATTCTTTGGATCATCCGCTGGAAGACCAAAGGTAACGTCTCCGGAATGAAAGGTCCGCTCCCTCTTGCCCATTCGCAAGCGCATGGCTCCCCTGTCGTCGATTCCAATGAAACGGCCGGAGATCCGCGCTTTGGTTTGCATGTCAAACAGGGTAATGTCGCAGCCTATTCCGGCGGCGGACGCGAGAAACGCTTCGCGAACGGCGTCGCCTTCTCCCCGCATCAGCAGGTCGTAGTGCCGTTCGAGACGATTCAGCAGTGCAGCAAGCAACGGTTCTCGCCGTATGTTCTTGCCCGATTCAAGACAAAGCGAGCCCGCACGCTCGGAAAGCGACGGAGGAAACGTCGTTTGGTTGACGTTCAACCCGATTCCCAATACCACCATCGGTCGCGCGGCATCAGGGAGCTCATGGAGCTCCGGAAGTATGCCACCCAGTTTTCTGGAACCCGAGACGATGTCGTTCGGCCATTTTATCTGAAGAGGCAGATCCGGGATGATCGATTGGACGGCCTCGATGACGGCTACCGCGGCGGCGAGACCGATCAGGCCGAGCCAATCGCGTGGACAGCCGGGATGGAGGATGACCGAAAAGGTCAGGTTCTCGCCTGGGTTGGATAGCCAGCCTCTTGCGAATCGTCCACGTCCCTTCGTCTGGCGTTCCGCCAGAACGACGCTGCCCTCCGGAGCGCCGTCAAGGCCACGCCGGTACGCTTCCTCGTTCGACGAATCAACTACCTCGAGCTCCTCCAGTCGTCGGCCGAAACGGAGCGTGGAAAGAAAGGTTTCGATGGAAGAAGCAAGCGCCATGATGGTCTATTGCCGCCCCGCATTTATGCCGGCATTACCGCAGGTCTCGTCTGAAAGTGTCGAACGTGCTTTCCGCGACAAATCTTTTTCGCGGCATGAACGCGGAGCCGACGTCGGTATCCAGTGCCAGACGGGCAGGCAACCAGTTTTCGCGGTTCCCGACACGTTTCAGCGTCAGCCCTACCGAACTTCGTTCACGATAAAACAGGGTTTGCTGGTCGTACGTCACGTGCACCGCAACGATGCGCTTCGTCGACGACTCGACGGTAATGCGTATGCGCCGTATTTGCTGGGAATCACCCGCGCCGGGCCGGGCCTCTATAAGGCATCTTCGAAAAACGGCGTCCTCGGCTGCGGAATCGGGTAACATGCGATAATAATACGCTTCACGACCACGGGCCTTGAGGTAGGGCGGCTCCTCCGGCATAATCATTGTCGCCAGCGCCGTGGTATCTTCCGAGGGCACCGCCCTCTCGGCGAACCAGCCGAAAAGGCCGGTCGAAAAGGCACCACTCGAGTCCGTCGAAAGTACACGGAGCCGGCGCTCACCGTCAACGGTCGATACCGCGACGTTCGTCGTTTTCCGGGCAACCACGGAAGTATCGGCCGACACCTGCCTGACTTCCGTCCGGCGGCGGTAGGAATATCCGTACATGCGTTCGAAAGCTGAATCAAGCGCTTCTCGATCGGAGGAGGAAAGCAAGCTCATCACGGTATCCGCCTGGGCTTGCTCCGTTTGTGGGTCCAGCGGGGTCGTCGATGGGGACACGGGAGGCAGTTCTCGGTAGCAACCCGATACTGCGAGCAACAATCCTGCAACAACGAGCTTTTCGAGTCGGATGTCCATGCGCGATCGTGCCGTAAGTGGGCGAGAGCAATTACATGAAATTGAGCCGTTTCGGTTTCTTAGTTTGGCGGCCGAGACACCACATCATCAAAAAATATGTCCTGGTATGAAGCTAGCTGCGGAAAGGGATGCCGCCGTCGAAGCGGCGACGCGAGCGGCAGACCTGATTCGTTACAAACGCGGGAGTCTGTCGCGAGAAGACGTTAGAGAGAAAGGGAAACACGATCTTGTCACCGTGGTCGACGAACAGGCCGAAAAGCTTATTGTCGATTTTCTGTCGAAGACCTTTCCGAACGACGCTTTCCTCGCGGAGGAGGGTTCGTATGGAGAGGGAGACGATGGGCGGGCAGATCGGAGATGGATTATCGATCCGATCGACGGTACCACGAACTTTACGCACGACCTGGCGCCGTTTTGCGTGAGCATCGCACTGGAGATTGACGGTCGGTTGTGCGTGGGCGTGATCTACGAAATCGGCCGGGATGAGTTGTTCACTGCAGTCAACGGCGAGGGAGCGTTCGTCAACGGCCGCCCGATTCACGTTAGCAGGACGACCGAGCTCGACAACGCTGTAGTGACGACCGGCTTTCCCTTTCGAGAGTTCTCGAATATCGATGGCTACATGACGGTACTGCGCGCGTTCATGGAAAGGGCACGTGCCGTTCGCCGGCCCGGCTCCGCAGCGGCCGATTTGGCCTTCGTAGCCGCCGGACGGATGGACGGCTTCTTCGAAACGGGCCTTTCTGCGTGGGACCTCGCGGCAGGTGCCCTGCTCATTTCCGAAGCCGGTGGACGCGTCTCGGATGTGAACGGAGCCGATCGGTTTCTGGAGAGTGGCCGCATCCTGGCTTCGAACGGCCGGGTACACGAGGAAATGCTCCGTTTGTGTGCACCCCTGAAAGCCGAACCGTAAACGCGGTCGACCGTTGCAGGAGATTAATTCGGCAGCTTACCATCGCCGGACCGTAAGGCGGCCGGCAATGATCCACCAGAATCGTGTTTTCCCATGTCTGATAAAAGTTATGGCCTTCTGGACGGGAAAGTGGGCGTCATATCAGGCGCCATGTTGCCGTCGAGCATCGCATGGGCGGTGGCTGAGGCCGTCCACCGCGAAGGCGGCAAGATGGTACTTACGAACGCACCGGTCACCAAACGTTTCGGCAAACTCGACGCGCTGTCTGAGGCGACGGACGACAGTCCCGTAGTGTATGCGGACGCGACCGACATGGAAGACCTGGGCTCCCTGTTCGAGACGGCAATCGAGACGTTCGGGAAACCGCTTGATTTTATGGTTCACTCGATCGGGATGGGCGTAAATCTCAGAAAAAAAATAGCATACGATGCGCTCAATTACGACTGGTATCACAAGACCCTGGACATTTCGGCGATCAGTTTGCACCGCATGATCCGGTCTGCGCTTGAATCCGGCGCGCTCGCAGACGGTGCCTCCCTGGTAACGCTCAGCTACATCGGCGCTCAGCGTACCTTTTCGGAATACTCGGAGATGGGCGATGCAAAGGCGCTGCTCGAGTCCATCGTTCGATCATTCGGCTACCGCCTTGCCCGGCGCGGCATACGCATCAATGCCATCTCACAGAGTCCGACACGGACGGCCGCGGGTCAGGGAATCACCGGTTTCGACGCCATGTTCGAATATGCAGAACGCATGTCGCCACTTGGAAATGCCGACGCAGAAAGCTGCGCGGACTATACGGTGTCGATTTTGAGTGATCTAAGTCGTATGGTTACCATGCAGACCTTGTACCATGACGGGGGATTCAGCGCCATGGGGATCTCTGACAGAACGATCGAAATGCTGGCTGAACTCCTCGAAGAACCGAAATGACGTAGTGAATGTGTGCGCCGGCAGAAGCAAACAAAGGTGACGGCGGAAGTTTCGGGACGATCGAAATTGAGCGAAAATTTCTGCTGATATCTCCTCCGGCAGAGCTGGATGATTTGCCGTCCTGCGAAATCGAGCAGGGGTATCTCGTGGTTACCCATGACTTCGAGGCGCGGCTTCGGAGAAAGGATGCGGAGCGTTATCTGACCGTCAAACAAGGATGTGGTCGTGCGCGCCGGGAGACGGAGGTCTCCCTGTCGGAAGCGCAATTTGACGCGTTGTGGCCACTGACGGAAGGACGGCGCGTGGAAAAACGCCGCTACTTCCACAAACTGGATGGCGTAACGATTGAGTACGACGTCTATAGCGGAAAACTGGAGGGACTGTGTGTTGCGGAGATCGAATTTCCGTCGGTGGAGTTGTGTGACGCCTTTACACCACCGAAAGGACTTGGCAGGGAGGTAACGGGTGACAGCCGATATGCCAACAAGAATCTCGCGATGTACGGGGCACCGGACCTGCCGGTGTGATCCGGTCAGCCGCCCTTGAAGAGCGCTGCAAACAATTGCTTCGATTTCGGATTGGAGAATTCCTCGAACAGGTCGCCGAAGGAACCTTCGACCTCCACGGCCAGCAATTCGAGGTGTTTCCCGAGTTGACCCATTGCCAGAAATACGTCCACGGGCATTTCATCCGATTCGTACATCTCTCGGGCGAACAATACCAGATGTTCCTGCTGCACGGTGAAATCCTGATAGTCTCCCAGGCAATCCTGCAGGCGCTTTAAAACCGCAATACGGTCTTCGATTTCAGCTGGGGGATAAAGTGACCGGAACAATTCCATCAAATACCTGAGCTTTTTGCATGTAATGCGGAGTCTGTGCATGGCCTCCGGCGGCGACTCGGGATCTGTGATGATGGCATTGCCCTGCCGAAGCGCCTTTTTGTAGGCACGCCAGGTCAGTCTGCGGGCGATAACCCCAATGGGCTCGGAGGCGTCCGTGTAAACCGGCGATTCTTCCGCCGGACTTTCCAGGTACGCCCTCCACTCCCGGAGCAGTGTCCGATAACGTTTCGTAACTAGTCTGCGCGCAACCATACGATGCTCTCGCTTCTGTCGATCCTTTAGAAATCGTTTCAGTGGTGCGAGATTGTCGCGAACATGCGGCGAAAGCCACGACCGGTAATCTTCGAACCGGATAAGGTATACATCCATATCGCGGAGGGGGCCGGTCGAGCGGCCGATCCAGCGGAATTCCTCCTTGAAGTGTTCCAGTTTGTCCGGTGGAAATACTTTCTTGAATTGGCTCAAAACGGAGCGCGTCCGGCGAATGGCCACCCTGAAATCGTGCAGGAACTCCGGATCGATTCCTTTTCGTGTGCCGTTCT
>CAZIIP010000058.1:0-12813 GCA_964539455.1 uncultured Rhodothermales bacterium | reverse complement strand
AAAGAGGTATTTATTTTAACACAAGACCATAACTCATTAATTAAATATTCCAAAGAAATAAATTATCTCGTTGAATATCTGGACCACACTCTCGGCATTCCTGTTCATTTGTCTGAAACTTCCCAATTTCCCACGTATCCACGCGTGCCGACACAAGCCGCTTTCGAATCACGCTCTCCTGGATAAACACCGGACGATTACCGACGGCCCTCCGGCAGGCACAGCGCATCAAAATCGTCCGTGAAGACCGTGCGGTGATTGAAATCGACGACGCACTCGTCGGCAGCGACAGCGCCGGCGTGCGCGTTGTCGTGCCGGACACGCGAGACAAGACGCGCTATATGGGATTTCTGCAGCCCAATGCGACGGCGGAAACGACGTTCGATGTCGAGATCTTCGGCCATGAGCGCGCCGAGATAACCGCCAAAATACTATCAACCAGGGGAGGCGTGATCCGGCAGGACATCCTCCTCTCGGCAGATCCGTCCGTCCGGCCCACCGATCAAGACTCGCGCATAAGGCGATTCCTGCGCCGCGTGCTGGGCAAAGAAGACGGCAGCGACGAATAGCCTCGTTGAAACCAGTCAGAGCGTATACGCAACCTGGAAACTCCGCGCACTCTCTTATCCGAAGATGAGATCCGCAAGGCCGATGAACGCCTGAACCGCCATGAAGGTGGTAAAGAGAAGGGCAATGATGCACAAAACGTTCATGAACGGACCGCTCCGGTGGGCACCCGTGAGATCCTTTCGGTTGAGCAGAATGATCATGAACAGAATTAGCAGGGGATTCAGGAGGGCTTGAAGGGCAAGAGATGCAATCTGCACAACAACCGGCTTGCCCCCCAGCAGCGGAGTGACCACTCCCGCCGCACAATACAGAATGGCCCACAACCGAAAATGACGCGAACGTGGATCCCGCGACCATCCGAAAAAATCGGAGAGGGTCCAGATCGAAACGAGCGCATTCGGGAAGGCAGAGGAGATGCCGGCAGCCACAATGCCGACAACGAAAAGGGTCGCGGCAAAGCGGCCGAGAAGCGGAACAAGTGTGGTCGCCATGTCGATCGCCTTGTCGACGTGAAGGCCCTGGACATGCAGCGTCGCCGCGGCACAGATGATCACCACCGACGAAATCAAGAATACAAGTACCGAGGAAACCAGCGTATCCCGCTTCTCCTGGACCAGATCGGAAAGCGACCACCCCTTGTCGGTTACGACAAAAGACCGCATGACGATGACCGAACCGGAAAGCGTGGTCGCAACCATCGCAGCCACTACCATGGCGGCACCTTCCGGAACTTGTGGAATGAGTCCTCCGGCAATCTCTGCGGCCGAGGGGCGCGCCATTACCGCATCTGCGATAAAGCTGATGCCGAGAATTGTAACGAGCACCATCAGTGCCTTTTCGAAGGCCGAGTACTTGCCGAAGAATATCAGCAGGTAGATGAGGGTAGAGAAGAAGATGGCGGAGAGAAGGAAACTGCCGTCAATCCACGAGGCGAACGCTTCGGAGACGATACCCAAAACGCCGATGTTCGAAGAGAGCTGCCCCACCATCACTGCCAACACGATGTAAAAGCCGGCGATCGGCCCGATCTGCTCCTTTACCAGCGAAACGAAGGTCTTGCCGGTCGCGAACGTAAGACGGCCCATCGCACCGATAAGCACCCAGAAAAACACGCACGACGGGATCAGTGCCCAAATCAGGCGCGTGCCGTAATCTGCGCCGGCCACTACCAGTGAGGACACGCTTCCGGTGCCGATCGTCGCGCCGATGATGAACAAGGCCGGACCATAGCCGGAGATCCAGTGGCCTGCTCGCCTGATGAGAGAAACCATACCTGAAACCCGATTCATGCCTCCGAAAGACTCATTGCGCCGGTGCGATGCGGAAAAGTAGGGGTCCGCTCGCTGTTCGCCAACCAAATCCGCAGTTGGGTTTGCCGTATCTACATGGTATCTTTATATCTTTCCTTTCACGTCTCGTGCGCGGTTATCAGGTCGTTTCTTCCGACGCGGACCCGCGTTTACATTTTCGAATACGGACACCATGAAAATGCACCTCGTTACGCGCCTTCTCGTCGGCGCGCTGTTTCTCATCACTCTCTCGATGGCGGTCGTCGCCCAAACGGCCCGGATTCAGTTCCTCCACAATGCACCGGATCCCGCACTGTCGGTCGTTGACGTGTACCTGGACGGCGAATTGACCGCAAACGATTTTGCTTTCCGCAACGCCACGACTTTTCTGGAGGTCCCTGCGGGTGTGCCGCTGGAAATCGCACTTGCCCCCGGCACATCCACGGGGGCCGGCGATGCGCTGGTCACCTTTTCGAGGACGCTCACCGGCGGCGGCACCTACTTCCTGATGGTAACCGGCGTCGCCGATCCGCCGGCCTTCGCACCCAATCCAAACGGCAAGAACACCGGGGTGCAACTGGTCATACATGAAGGCGCCCGAACGGAATCGTCGGTACCGGAGGTGGCGCAGTTTTTCTTCGCGCACGGCGCACCGGATGCGCCGCAGGCCCAGGTCTGGTCTTTGGGTCGGGGGCCCGTAGCCGGCCGGAATCTTACGGGATTCGGCAATGCGACCGGCCACGGCAATGCCCTGGCCCTGCCGCAAACCATCGAGCTACGTACGGCCGCGGGTACGGCCATGTCGATGGACGTGGATTGGAGCGGAATCGCCGGACAAGCCGGTGCACTGGTGGCCTCGGGTTTCCTCGACCCGGCTTCGAACAACAACGGACCGGAGCTCGCCCTGCTGCAGGTCCTGGCCGACGGATCGGTTCGCAACTTGTCGGAACCGGTAATCGAGAATCCAGCGACGTTTCAGTTCATTCATTCATCCCCCGATCCGCTGCTCGAGCGAATCGACGTTCGACTGGAGCGCATTGGAGACGCGGGTGCATCGAAAACGGACAGAGAAACCGATGACGACGTGTCGGTCGACGACCTGCCGTTCAGAAGTGGAAGCACGCGCACAACCAGTTCAGGCTCCTACAACCTCACCGTCAGCAGCGGCACAAACAAATCGGCCCTGTCGGAGCCCGTCGCTTCCTTCGAAATTACGCTCGAGGAAAACCGTGATTATACGCTGGTGCTAACCGGCCTGGCCTCCCCGGAAGGATTCAAGCCGAATCCCGCCGAGGAAGAAACCGGTCTGCGGTTGGTCTCGAACGATGAAATCCGTTCGGTCGCGGCCGACACGAATACGGTCGAAGTCCAGCTCGTACACGCCGTTCCGGACGCCCCGGTGCTCGACGTCATTGCGGTCGTAGCCGGTGATTCTTCGACGGTAGTGGACGATCTCGTCTTTGGAGAGGCCGCGCCCTATCAGACCCTTTCGTTGAACACGGAGGAAATTATGCTTACCCTTGGGAATGATCGGTCCGTGGTGGTTGGAACCTTTTCCACCGATTTCACACCATACGGGGGCGCCGCTCTTGTCGTCCTCGCCTCGGGCTTCGTGACACCCGAGGAGAACGGCGACGGGGAGCCGCTCGATTTGTTCGGCATCTTGCCGGACGATTCCGGTTGGACGTCCGCGCGCAATGCCGTGCTCAATTTTGTTCATGCCATTCCGGAACTCAAATCCCGGCGGCTCAACATTTTCGCACGAATACGCACCGATATTGCCGGCAAAACGGAGCGGCCGACCGATGACGATCCCAGTGTAGATGATCTGCCTTTTGGAGGCGGCCGTACGCGATCGGCTCCCCTCGGGTTCTATTCGGTTACGGTCGCCGTAGATACCGCTTCCGGAGCACTCAAAACCGCCTCGCTGGATACGTTGGCATCGTTTGACGTGGATCTGACAAATCCGGATACCTACGAACTCGTCTTTGCCGGGGTATCCGATCCCGTTGCGTTTGTCCCCAATCCCGAAGGTGCCGAGATCGGGTATCAGATACTCGTCAATGACGATCTGGAGTCCTTCGGCCCCGATCCCGAATCGGTGTCAATCTCGTTTGCAAACACGATAACGGACGCGGGATCGCTCGACGTGCTGCTCCAGGACTCCGGAGCACCCGCACCGCTGGCCACCGGCGTTGGTTTCGGCGAATTCGCCCGGTTCGAAGTCGCCGCCCGTCCGCAAACGTTTGTGCTCGCCGTATCCGGTACCGCCGATACGGTTCGTTTCGGTGTCGATCTGACGGGATTCGGCGGACGGAGCTTCAGTCTGCCCGCTACCGGATTCGTAGATCCCGCCGCCAACGATTCATCGGATGTGGAGATCGGCGTGACACTCATCGGTGGAGAGATGGATACGCCGACAGCGGTCGGCAACGAGCGGGACGGGTCGCCTGTGCCGGTCGCATTCCGACTGCTGGGCAACTATCCCAATCCGTTCAATCCCACCACCCGTATCCGATTCGATGCAGGCGTTGCCGGTGAAGTCAGTCTCACGGTTTACGATCTCGCCGGACGCGTGGTCGGCGCCTTGCCGCCCGAATCGATCGCAGCCGGCAACAGCCGGCACGTCGCTTTCGACGCCTCCAGACTGCCCTCGGGTGTCTATATCTACCGGCTCACCCTTCAGACGGGGCAAAGCAGCCGGCACGCGCTGGGCAGAATGGTCGTTCTGAAGTGACGGGATCCATTGAGCAACCCCATCCTGCCCCCTATGCGATTTTTCCTTCTTGCCGTTTTTCTGCTCCCGGCGCCGGCCGCTTTCAGGCCGGTGTCGGGACAGGATCCGGCGCCTGCGGACTCACTGGTCGCCGCTCTGCCGGCGGCGAAAGGTGAGGATCGCCTGGAGCTGCTGATCCGGATTGTAGAGGAGTTGGATCGTCGAAGCCCGGATACCGCACTCGTTTATTGTGAGGAAGGACTTGCGCTGGCGCAGACGCTGGAAGACCTGCAAAGCGAAGCACGGCTGCGCGTGTTGAAAAGCACGATTCATCGTAGCCAGTCTGCATACGATGCCGCTTTGGCCGAACTCGACCTCGCATACGACCTGGTGGTACAGCTCGACGACTCCCTGCAACAGGCTCGCATGCTCTATCGAATCGGTGCGGTACATACGGTTGCCGGTTCGCTCGACGAGGCCCTGGACTATTATCTGCGCAGTATGCCCCTTGCCGAGGCCATCGAGGACGACATGCTGACGGCAACGTTGCTGGCACAAATCGGCCTGGTGTACCAGACGGAAGGTCTCGATGCCGGAGATCCGGATAAACTCGCCGAGGCACTCGATTTCTATCGACGGTCGGCCACCCTGAAAGAGGCCCTCGATATGCCGGGCTCCCTCGCAAATACCCTCGGCAATATGGGCACGATCTACCGGGCACAAAAGGACTATGAACAATCGCTGGAGGTCCAGTCCCGGGCACTGGAGATCAGGCGGTCGATCGGAGACCGCATCGGAGAGGCGCGGTCCCTGAACAACACCGGCATGGTGTACCTCGACCAGGAGCGCCTCGAGGAGGCGCGCTCGATGTTCGAAGAGTCAAACGCCATCAAGCGGGAGCTGGGCTTGATTCGCGATTATGTCAATGGTCTGCTGAACGTAGCCGACGTGTATATCGCTGCGGGCAGCCCCGCCGAAGCCATGGAACGGGTCATCCACGCACGCGAAGTTGCAGAAGATGTGGATGACTTTATCACGCAGAGACGCCTGCGCAGAACCGAGTCGCAAGCCTTTGAGGCTACGGGCGAATTCGAGGAGGCCCTTTCTTCGTACAAGGCCTTTAAAGCTGCGGACGATTCGCTTCGAAACGAAGCCAACCGCGACCGGCTGGCCGACCTGCAAACGCAGTATCAAACCCGGGAGAAGGAGCAGGAAATTGCCATTCTTCAAAGAGACAACGAGATTCAAACTCTCTACAGAAGACTGCTCATGGGCGGTTTGGCCGCACTGGCTCTGTTGATCTTCCTGCTGTACAGCCGTTTCCGCATCAAGGCAAAGTCAAATATGGCGCTGACGGAAGCCAACAACGCGCTGTCGGAGTCCATGCAACGGCTTACGGAAACGCAAGACCGGCTCATTCACGCCGAGAAAATGGCCTCTCTCGGCCAGTTGACCGCCGGAATCGCGCACGAAATCAAAAACCCGCTCAATTTCATCAATAATTTCGCCGATTTAAACGAAGAGCTCGTCAATGACGTCATGGAGCGCTTCGACGACAATCCGGACCTGCGGTTGAAAGACGTCCGGGAAGATCTTGAAGATTTGCGGGCCAACGCCGGCCAGATAAGCAAACATGGGAGCCGGGCGGACGGGATTGTTAAGAGCATGCTCGAACACTCTCGAATCGCACCCGGCGAAGAACGGGAATTCGCTGTCAATGAGGTGGTGGAAGAGTATGTCAACCTGGCCTATCACGGGGCGCGAGCGACCGCTCAGGGCTTCAATCTCACACTGGAACGAAACTATGACGAGGAGGCCGGCAAGATAAAATGCGTGCCGCAGGAGATCGGACGGGTCCTCATCAACCTGCTGGACAATGCCTTTTTCGCCGTACGCAACCGCGCCGAAGAAAACTCCGATCCGACATTCGTGCCCACGGTTACCGTGACGACACGGAGATCGGGTGACCGGGTGGCACTCGTCATCAAAGACAACGGGGGCGGCATTCCCCGGGAAGTGATCGGACGAATATTCGAACCTTTTTTCACGACCAAGCCGACCGGTACAGGCACCGGACTGGGCCTGTCGCTCAGCTATGACATTATTACGCGCGGCAACAATGGATCGATGTCGGTCGAAAACCTCCCGGAAGGCGGCGCATGTTTCGAAATTCTGTTGCCGCGTACCGGCTCCGCAACACCCGCCTCGCGCCCCCGTACATGATTAGGACGTTCGGGTCCAACCATGCGGCTACATGACGGTTCGCGGTCATATCGTATACGAAGACATAGAAGGCGGCATCTGGGGAATCCGCGGCGATGACGGAAATAACTATTTGCCCGTCGACGGCCTTCCCGGTCGCTTTCGAAAAGTCGGCCGTCGCATCAAGGCGGAAGTAACGCCGGTAACGGTCTTCACGACCAGTATGTGGGGGCGTACCGTCCGTCTCACCAGCATCGAAAAAGCCTGATTTCCGGTTATGGGATTCTTTGGACTTCTTTCCTGGCCGACAGCCGTTGCCGTCTTTGCACTGCCGGCGCTGGTTTGGTCCGGTGCCGAACCGTCAAGACGGGCTCTTTTCTCCCTGTTCGGGCTGGCGGCATCCATCGGCGCGATTGTATGGCGGCTCCTGGACACCCAGCCGCTCCCCCTTGCACTGTCGGGTATCGCGCTCGACTTCGGCATCGCACTGCTGATCACCGCTTTCTATCTGAAACGTCGGGAACGACCGCGTAAGGCTCAGTTTGTACTGGCTTGTCATCGGTGCTTTACAGCGTCTTCAACATCGTCGACACCGTCCTTGCCGAGCAGCCGGCCCGCCGGGAGTTCGCCGCCGATTACATTCTTTTGGAACTCGGTGAAGACGATCACATCGACGAGCTGGCCGCCGTACTCGAAAGGATGGGTGCGCGTGCCGAGAGAGCATTCCCCCGGCTGACACTTGAGGAAGACGCCGACCTGGCCCAGGTTTACATCGTCTACTCCGACGGCGATTTGCAGGAATTGATTACCGTTCTTTCGCAAGATCGGGAGAATGTAGATCTGGCGACGAAGGACCTTCTCATCTCACACCTGCCACCGGTCTCGGTCAACGATGCTACCCTCTCCGTTACGGAGGTTTTTATTGCAGATGATCCGTTGATAGCGCAACAGTGGTGGTTGCAGGCCATCGGCGCCAACGAGGTACATCGGGTCATACGCGACCTCACTCCTGCGCGCAAAGCAGTGGTGGGAGTACTCGACTCAGGAGTTGACGGGCGTCACGAAGACATCCGAAGTGTATTTGGTTCCAGTTCGGGAGACACAGATGAAAACGGCCACGGCACGCACTGTGCCGGCATCGCGGGCGCTGCTGCGAACAACGGCATCGGGATCGGCTCTCTCAACTGGGAGGGACGGTTTATTGAAATCCGCGGATATGCCGTGCTGGCCGGCGAGGGAGTTGGTACCGCCGAAAAGCTGGCGCAGGGCATCCTCGATGCCACACGGGACGGCGTAGACGTCATCTCGTTGTCTCTCGGTGCGTGGTCGCCGCTGCCTCCCAAGGTTCTTTCGGACGCCGTGGAATTTGCGCTCGATCGCGGTGTCGTTGTGGTTGCGGCCGCCGGAAACAGCTCGGCAGATGCCACCGAGCACACACCGTCCAATATCGAGGGGGTGATTTCGGTTGCGGCCGTGGACGACAGGATGCGCAAGGCGTCGTTTTCCAACACCAATGGCCGGCTGTCGCAACCACTTTCCGCTCCGGGTGTCGGTATTCTTTCGCTGATGCCGTCGGATTCCTACAAATCCTTGAACGGCACCTCGATGGCCACGCCGGTGGTCAGCAGTCTCGCCGGATTGCTACGCGCGATCGATCCTGAGCTGACCTCGGAACAACTATTCAGGCTCCTGTCCGACACGGCTACCCCCGGCCGACCCGGCGACGACATCGGTCGGGTTGTCAATGCGGAAAACGCCGTTCTTAGCCTTCTAGGAGAAGGGGTCTAGCAAGACGCGTTCACCGTGCGATCTGATTCCGGTCCGAGGCCTCGAGAAACGCATGCACGGATACAGCGTTGATATAGTTTGCGCGTAAACGGTGACCGTTGATGGTCCGTGCGGCACGTTGCGTCGCACGTATCCGGTTGCCGGGATAATCCGCAAAAAGTGTGCACCGTGAGAGCGTAAGGCTTTGTACCTTCGCGGCTGCCGGTCAAATAGAAGCCGGCAACACGCGTGTTCGGCACAAAATTTGTTACATGCCCGGATAGTAAAGGTCTTACCGGCCGAATGAATCATCCAAAAGACGATCTGATGATGATGCAAAGCAACCGGCTTCGTTTCGCCTGCTTTGGCGTACTATTCGCGATCTCGACGGTCACCGGCGCGGCCTACGCACAGTCGGTAGATACGATAATGGACCGGCTGGAAGCAAAATATGCCGACATTTCGTCGATCACCGCCGCATTCACGCAAACCATCTCTTCACATTTTGAAGAAGAGATCACCTCCAACGGAACCCTCACTGTGGCAGGTGAGAAGTACCGCTTCGAGTCGAACGGGCAGATATATGCGACCAACGGCCAGACAAGCTGGGTGCTGGTGGAGCAGGAGGAAACGTTTATGATAAGTGACGTCGAAGAGGACAATGGAGCGGTATCTCCGACCGATCTCTTTGGCGATTTCGAAACGTCCTATGAAGTGGAACTGGACGGCACGGCCCGCATAGACGGCGCCGTTCATCACGTCATCCGTTTGGCCCCGAAAACCCCGGACGCGATGTTCATGGAAGCAACCGTCTGGATGCGCGACCGCGATGACATGGTGACGCAAATGAGGTACACCGATTTCAACGACAGAACGTATTTCTTCAAGATGACCAATATCGAAGTGAACGTCGCACTCGAACCCGGTACGTTTGAACTCGAAGCGCCGGAAGGGTATGAGGTCATTGACATGCGCGAGATGTGATCGCAAACTGCATGGGGTGCGACGTCGGGATGGATACCTTGCCGGCGCCCCAATGGCACGGTCCTCCACGATTCCATCTGATGCACCGCTTTTGCCCCGATGAAGAACCGTAGAAGCAAGCTGGTCTTCAACGCGATTGCCTTTCTGGTCGCCGGGCTCCTCCTCTACCTCGCACTGAAGGATGTCGACTTCGGGGCCATGGGTCAGGCCCTTCGCTCGGCAAATTACTGGTGGCTGATACCGCTCATCATCGTCATATTGCTGACGCATCTCCTGCGCGCGTATCGGTGGCAGCTCCAGCTCGAAGCGCTACCTGCCGAAGACGGCGAAGCACCGACGGCGGTCTCACTCGGTACGGCCTACATTTCCGTGTGGCTCGGTTATATGGTCAATACGGCCGTTCCACGTCTCGGCGAGGTGGTGCGCGCCGCCAACCTGGCCAAACGTGAAAAGCTGTCGCTGACCGCCGTCATCGGATCGGTGGTGATCGAGCGCGTGCTGGACCTGTGCTTTCTGGCCGCAACCCTGGGTATCTCCCTCATTTTACTGTTGGAGCGACCAGCCATCATGAATCGCTACGTCGTGTCGCCGACCCGGCGCCTGCTGGAGAACCTCTCCCCCGTTACCGTCATCGCCATCGTCGCCGGGGGGATCGTCCTGCTTCTGCTCGCCTATCTCGCCGTAAGGAAGATCAAACGGCACGACGCCCGGGGAGAGGACCTGTTCTCACGCATCCGGGCCATGCTCTCGAAATTCAAAAGTGGCATCATGACGCTGTTTCGTTCCGAACGGCGTATCGCCATTATCGTAACCTCCATTTTGATCTGGGTCGGATACTGGATCATGGTGCACCTGCCCTTCAATTTGCTCAGGCTCGTCGAACCCTACGGACTATCCATCGCCGACTCGTTTATCGTGCTGGCATTCGGAACTATCGGATTCGCCCTGTTCCCGTCACCCGGCGGCACCGGATCGTATCACTACGTAACCATTGCAACACTCGTATACCTGCTCTCGATGCAACAGAACGATGCCGCGGCATACGCCGTCGTCAATCATGCCGCATTGAGTCTGCTGAATGTGACCATGGGAATGCTGTGTCTGGCGATTCAAGGCTCCAACCTGCGCGAGCTGCAGGCGGATGCAGAGGCCGAGCGCCACATCCTCGAAGCCGAATCCGACCCGCTTGCCCCGTAGCGTGCGGACCCGGGGCAGCGTGCCGTATGCATCCTTTCTACGACCGCGCTTCGTGGCCGCATCGTTTTGTCGCATCCCGAAGTGGACGGCGTGCCTCCCGGTTGGGTCGGTGAATACGACAATACGTATCTTGAAGAATCTTGAATCAGGACGGGAGGACCGCACCAATCGCTTCCCCAGCCATTGAGAAGGCGGATCTTTCGACGTCCAAACATACCCGTTGCAGCGCACAAGAGACTTCGCTGGCTACCCGACAGGTGCAGCATGGCAAAAACAGACCTTTGCTACGTCATTAGTCATGGATTCGCCGCCAGGATGGTCATGCAGTCGACCATTTTGCCCAGGCTTCGGGAAAAGGACGTTTCGATCGCGATCGTCTTGCCGGATGCCGCTGACGCGACGGTCAGGGCATTGGGAGAGCGCCATGGAATTCGAATCGTGCAGGCACCCGAAATCGATCCGGCGCTGTCCTACCGTTATTTCATGCTCCGCCGGTATTTTTTCGAGGATATCAAGAAGAATCCGGCGCTGTGGTCGAAGCATTTAAAGTTTCTCACCACCGAGCCGTTCGCCAAGCGGATGATGATCCGCTCCTACTACGTGCTCAACCGGCTATCGGTGCATGTCCCTTTCGTGAGACGGCTGATCCGCAAACTTGAGACCTCATTTCAGCCCAAGCCTGAAATTGCAGACATTCTGGAAGAGTTGGATCCGCGCGTGGTGGTGGCGACCTATCCCGTCGATCCGCTGGAGGTCTTCTTCCTCAGGGAGGCCCAGCAGCAGGGCATTCCCACAGTAGGCCACCTGCTCAGTTGGGATAATGTGACCACGAAGGGACGCTTTGGCGCACCACCGGAGTACTATGTGGCCTGGGGACCGATTATGCGACGCGAGGTGCAGGAGTATTACGGCATTTCGCGCGAGCGAATCTATGAGTGCGGCGTCGCGCACTTCGATCACCATTTTGTAAACGGCAACGGCGAGCGCCTGCGCGAGACCGTCACCTCGCTCGGCCTCAATCCGGATCGACCCTACCTGTTGTTCGGCATGAGTTCGCCGCACGTCAGCCCCTACGAGATAGAGGTGGTAGAATGGTTGTCGGAAGCAGTGAATTCGGGCACTTTCGGTCAAGAGACGCAACTCATTGTCCGACCGCATCCCCAGAACGTGCAGGGCAACATTGCCGATCCGACATGGTTGCCGCGACTCAAAGCCCTGCAAAAAGGCCGCGTAGCCGTGGACTTCCCGTCTCTGGAAGACAGCGGGCTGATGTGGAGCATGACCGAAGGCGACCTTCCGCACCTTTCCCTGCTCATCAGGGGATGCGCGGTCTGTCTCAATACGGGCTCGACGCTCGGCATCGACGCCCTCATGCACGACAAGCCGGTCGTGATGACCGCCTTCGACGCCCATCGAACCGATGTACCCTGGTGGACGTCGGCCAAGCGCACCTTCACCTATCGGTACATGAAAACCCTCATGTCGCTCGACGGGATTTCGGTGACCTACTCGTTTGCCGAGTTGCAGGAGGAGATCAACAAGTACCTGGCGAATCCGTCGTATAAGTCAGAGGGTCGTGCACGGAGCCGGAGAGAGGAATGCGGACCGGCGGATGGAAAAGCTTCGCTGCACGTCGCCCGGGCGCTGGTCGATATTCTGAAACGAACCGACGCGAACGGGACCTTCCGCGAAAGAGCATTCGAATCGACGTCCGTACCGGTCGGGTATGAGTGACAAGGACAAAGGCGGAAAAGCTTCAGCGACCCGGTCGACGCTGGGCATCTTCGCCACGAAACTGGCCATCTATCCGCTTTCCTTCGTAGTTACGGTCGGCATCGTTCGTGAACTGGGCAACGCCGACTACGGGAAATACAGCTACCTCCGGGTCATGCTGGCATTCCTGCTCCCGATGCTCTCGCTCGGATTCGGCCAGGGCATCACCTATCTAATCGGCAGCGAAAAATACCGGCCGCGGGATGTGCAGCTCACGACCGTGGCTCTGGGCTTCGTATTCGGCGTGTTCACCGCAACGATCGTCTATGCGCTCTGGCGAATCGGCATCCTCACGGCCCTGGAAGAAATGCCCCC
>CAZIIP010000057.1:0-12871 GCA_964539455.1 uncultured Rhodothermales bacterium | reverse complement strand
GCAAATCAAACTCCGCCTGTACACTGCCGTTGGGCCAGATGATGCGGGCGACGTCTGCGATTTCGCCATGACCGAGCCCGAAGTGAACGATGGGGCGATCGATCGGAGCTTTCTGGTAGAGCAGACCTGCCCGTATTTCGATCTCACCTCCGATTCCGAAGGTATTGATGCGCTGGTCGCCGGCGGCAGCGGCGGCACGCGGTCTGATTGCCTTCCAGTGATAGTCCATTGCGGACCGGTTGTCGAGTCGCACGATTCCGCCGGTTGCGGTTCTGCCGAGCAGGTCGAGCTGTCCGTCCGCCGTCAGGTCGACGGCGGCATCGACTACGACGTCGTGCGGGAATGGCAGGGGGATATACGAGCCGTCGCTGTCCTGTAAAAAGATGTGGGTCGATTGCCGTCCGGAAACGATCAGGTCGACGCCTCCGTTGTTGTCGAGATCGGTCACCAACAACCGCTCGTTCGCGCCGCGATCCGTAAGCGTATTCGGGAGTTGGGCAAGGCGATCGAAGCCGGTATCCGGAATTAATCGTTGTAAGTCGCCGGATTCAGAGAGGGTCAGGATGTCGAAGTGGCCGTCTCTGTCAATGTCGGCGACGGCGGTTGCGACCACGTCGGCGGCACCGGCGGGGAGTGTCAGATGCGTGAATCGCCCGCCGCGCTCGTTTCGACGAATCGAAAGACCGTTTTCCCGCTCTATGATGCACGCATCCGGATCGCCGTCGGCGTCGATATCGGCCCAAACGAATCCCGTAACTCCCAAAAAGGCACTCCAGTCCTGGTTCTGTTCAAATGCTCCCGTGCCGTCGTTGCGCAACAGCTGCAGCGGGTCCACTCCATCACTTACCAGCAGATCCAGATCTCCCTCGAGATCGACGTCTGCAACCCAGATGCGCGGAAAGTCGGTGCGCTTGTCGAACAGATTGTCCGTTGAATGTGACGGCTGAAAGGCGCCGCTTGAATCCTGCAAATAGACCCGAAGACCCGCCGAACCGGCGGCAACAATATCCAGCAGATAGTCGAAGTTCAGGTCGGCGAGTTGAAATGAGCCGGGATGAATGCTTTGGCCTGCAGTTCCAGGGAAAGGCACCGTTCGGTCGGCGACGATCCGGGCTTCGCGGTCCGATGTAGCCAGGACACCGCCGACGATCCGAATCTCATTTTCGTTTGCGACGACAATGGCGGGTGGGCTGTCACCGGACAACGGTGCGGCCGTAACCGCCTGCCATCCGTTCAATTCAAGCACGGAGTTGAAGGAATCGAATACCAGACTATCCTCGGCCGAGGCAGGTCGCGATTCCGGTTTCGGAAGATAGAGGGGCTCTGCGCGGACCGGTGCAATCTGCTCGACCGGGATCTGCAAAGTGGCCAGGCTATTCCGGTAGTCCGGGTATCTCAAGAGCACGTTCTTCAAAATGGCGAAGTGGACATCCGCGGTTGGTAGCGATGCGGCATCGCGCGCTTCCAGAATCTGCCCGAACGCTTCTCGTGCGCGCGCCGGCCATCGTCGAGATTGCGGTTCGAGCACGGCCAAATGCCCATCTACCTCCGCTGTATTATCGCGTCGTGCCGCCTCGCGAGTACGCTCGATTCGTGCTGCAAGGTTGTCCGGATGGATATGAAGAATATGATCCATCAATGCAGCCGCCTCATTCCGGTCCTCAACCGAACCGTCATCTCTCAGGGTTTGTGCCAGCAGGTAAAGGGCCTTCAGGTCCGTAGAATCTGTCCGAACCGCATCACGCATGCTTGCAATCGCACCCTCGATATCCTCCGCTTGCCATCGGGCGATGCCCTCAATCATGCGTATGCGCGCATCATCGGGAGCACGCTCCACCGCCTCTCTTATATACGTCATGGCCTGTTCCGGCTCGTTATGACGAAGCGCCAAAACCGCAAGGTTGGCCCATGCGGAAGGCTCCTCAGGCACGTGTTCCGTCAGCCAGAGCAGGTTGGTTTCCGCCCGCTGGTCCTGGCCGACCTCCATCGAGGCCAGACTCGTGTAGAAGGCCGATATGGCTTCCTCGTGTGCTTCACTTCCCGAACGCGAAGCCGGATTGTCTCCGCCACAAGCCGCCAACAGCATTACAAGCGCTGCCAAAAGCAAAGCAAGCACGATCGGCAGCGTTACGGACCGGCGAATTCGGGAGATAGGTTTCATTTCCTGCACCTTGATTCGAAATTGCACCGGTTAAAACTAACGTTCACGGGCAAGATGTTTCCAATCCGGATGTCTCCGGAGGCGGATCGGGAACCTGCCTTCACGGACGGATCCGGAATCCGTCCGGTCCGTCGGGTCGATTATTGGTGCGAAATCCATACATCTGGGAACCGCCGACCCGGTTATTTGGTCTGCAGAGCCGAGAATTTCCAACTTTGTCAGCCGGGGTTAATTCATGTTGCGTGAAGCAGCCGACAGTCTGCACGATGAACTCATTCAGGCATTTCCTCCGGACCAGGACTATCCGCTTGATCAACTCTCGACCGCTCCGATGCCTTCTCCGGTCGCTCGGTTTCTGAGAATGCGTGTGGAGAGTCAACTGGTTTCCGTAGGTTGCCTGTCTGCCTCCCAATGGTATGACGTCCGGTCACCTGTGGTGGAAGCCACCCGGGAGGCCTGGCATGCGGCGTTGCTGTCCACGGCACGAATTCCCGCCAATTTATGGAGCAAGTCGCTCAAACAGGCCATCCAACTGGTGCTTTCGCACCTTGTGCGTCCGGCGCAGACGCTCGCGGGATTCATTTTCGGGCAGGATGATGCTCCGGTCGAGGTGGTTGTGTTCCGTCGGCTCGGTTTCTTCAGCGAGTATGGTTATCTGGCAGAGGGCATTCGAGGATATATAGAAAAAGAGCAATTGGCCCACGTGAACCGGGGACCACTGCTCAACCTGGTCACGCGACTGGACCGTGCGTATACGGCGGGATATGGTGCCGACGACTGGATTCGCCATCTCGATCCGCTGTATGAAACGCTTTCTGTCGTGACGGACGCGGTGTCGGTCGATATGCTGCGGTCGTTTTTCGAGCACAAGGCAGCGACCGAGTACGTCCAGCGCATAAAAACGCTGCAGGAACGCGAGCAGACCCGGCATCTGGACGCGACCCAGCTCTATGCCGTCCTGACACAGACAAAGCCGACGATTGCCGAACGGCCGGATCCTTCGAAGCAGGCGGCTCCGCCTGCGCCGGCGGAGACCGAAGACGAGTCGACCGTGCCATTGTGGCTCCAGGCCCGCCGGGAATCCGTTCCGCTGCGCCGGGGACCGACTGCAACCGGGAGTAGCGGGTCGGAAATCGAGGCTTCCGATCTGGAAGATGAGACGGTGGAGCCTGCGCCTGCCGCCTCCGAATCTCCGCCTGAAAGAGCGGCGACGGCGAAAGATGTGATCGATACGGCGGGCGGCGATGCTGAGGCCGGGCCGGACACTTCGGTTTCCGATGCGGCACTACGAGAACCGGAAGATGAGGTGCGCGATGCGGAATTTGATGCCGATGAGAAGGAGGAAGATCGACGGAGGACCATCGCCGCACCAACCGCTGCCCCAATTGACACACCTTCCGAGCCGGAGCCCATTGTGCCTCTTGCTTCAGAGGAGGAAGAAGAACCACCGTCCGCAGCGTCCAGGACACCGGAAGAGACGCCGGCCGGCACTTCGGAGCCGGCTGTGCCGGTAGAACGACCTGCCAGGCCGGAGCCATCCCGGGAGGACGAAACACCCAGGCGTCTCGCGGACGTAGTCGCCGAAGCACTGCGTAGCGTACCCGGAACGAAGACGAAAACACACGCCGAAAAACTAAAAGAAAAAACCGGCTCGGGATCGGTCCCTCTCTGGCAACGCTTTCACCAATCGGAAAACGACGCAGATGACGGGCCGCCCAGTGAGATGCCGATTCCCCCACGTTCGCCGATACCCGACCACCAGGGAGCTTCGGCCGGCCGCGAGCCGCTCGACATATTGGAAAAACGTGTCTTTGGAATGGCGGATGCCGGCCGGAGACAATGGTTCATTGACAATCTGTTTCTGGATGATGTTGCAGCGTATGACCATGTGATCCGCGCCATTTCGAAGTGTACCACATGGCCGGACGCATCGCAGGTGATTGCCGAAAATGTCTTCAAAAAGAACAACGTAAACATCTACAGCGAGCCGGCAGTCGCATTTACGGACGCTGTTGAAGCGTACTTTCGAAAGCGATAGACCGGTTGGGCCTTATCCGGTCCGGGAAGACACGATTAGTGTGAAGAACTTGTGGAAGTTTCGCTCTTAAAGTATTAGTTTAGGTGAACAACCGGACGCCATTGACATTTCATCCGATTGCATAACGAGAACACCCGTGAGGCTACTCCGATTTTTCCTGATTTCATCCGTCATCTTCACCGCAACGGCCACGCTGTTCGCGCAAGAAACGGAAACGCAAATCGATGCACCGAGGTCGCTGCAGGTTGTGCCTCCCGATATCCCGAAAGCGGATCTGCTGGTGCGCATGAGCGAACTCTACCAGGTAGAGGCCGAAATACTCCAGGCGGCGGCAAGGGACGAGGTCCAAACGCATGAAACGCTGCTGGGTGTAGCGATGGACAAACTTGCCTCACTCGTAACGACGCCGGAAATCACCAACGATCAGCGGTTCCGCGAACTCTATCGGACAATTGTGACCGAGTATGAATCGTACTATGGCGTTTCCGATACGCTCGAGCTTCCGAACGGCAGTATCGTGGGGGTCCATGACGAGATGTTTGCGATGCTCAATTCCGAAGCATTGGTAGAGACTGTGGCGCTGCCGGATTTGAAGCCTATGGCGACCGAGATCCCCATGGACATCAACCGCCTGGTCGAACAGAGCATCACCTATCTGCTCAAGAATCCGGAGAAGACGGTAGACTTGTGGCGTCCCCGGGCCGACACCTACATGCCCATGATCGAGCAGATACTCAGGGAAGAAGGAGTGCCTGACGAGATGAAGTACCTTGCGATGATCGAGAGCGGGCTGAATCCGAAGGCACGCTCATGGGCACGTGCCAATGGCATGTGGCAGTTCATCGCCGGCACGGGCGCTATGTATAATCTCAAAGTGAACCGGTGGGTGGACGAGCGGCTTGATCCCGAGAAAGCGACGCGGGCTGCGGCGCGTCATCTTAAGGACCTCTTTGAGATGTTCGATCAGGACTGGCACCTTGCCATGGCCGGCTATAACTGCAGCCCCGGCAGGGTGAAGCGGGCAATCCGACAGACCGAAGCGCGACTCGGACGGAAGGCGACATTCTGGGACATCTATCGCCTTCTTCCGCGCGAAACGCGGGGCTACGTGCCCATGTTTATCGCCACGGCGCTTATGATCTCCAATCCGGACGCGTTCGACCTGAATGAAGCCGAGCAAGGACAGCGTTATGAGTACGACTATGTCGGTATTAAGCACGTGATGTCCCTTACCGATGTCGCCCGCATGGCGGGAACGAGCGTTTCGACCATTCGGGCGCTGAATCCTGAAATCCGTCGCTCCGCTACACCCCCGATGCAAGGTGTCTATCCACTTCGTGTACCCATCGGATCGGGCGAGACGTTCCTGGCAAAGTACCAGGATTGGGCGAAAGACCATCCCCCTACGCGGCTGACCCACAGCGTGCGGCGGGGAGACTCACTCGGCAAAATCGCCGCCCGCTACGGCGTTTCCATTACTGCCCTCAAGAATGCGAACGGCATCCGCGGCACGACGATACATCCCGGACAGGTTTTTGCCATTCCTTACAGCAGCTACAGCAGCGAGACGGCACCTGAAATTGCGGAATCGAAGCCGGTGCGGGTTTCATACGGTGGACCACGGGTGTTACCTGTTGCCGTGACCGGCGTTCGCGGACCGGACCCGAAATCCGACGGATCCATCGAGAAACTGGCTTCCACAACGAAAGAGGAAGCGGATGCTGCCATTAAGAAGACGCCCACGCGAACGGCGTCGACCACCGGCACATCGAACAACAGAATTCGTTACCGTGTCCGGCGCGGCGATTCACTCGGCAAAATCGCCGCCCGCTACGGCGTGTCCATTTCGTCGCTTCGCAACTGGAACAACATTCGAGGAAGCCGTATCTACGCAGGTCAGTATCTCAGCATATACCAAAACGGCAATGCACCGGCCTCGGCGAGTTCCACGTACCGCGTGCGCAGGGGTGACTCTCTATATGTGATCGCCCGGAAATACGGTGTCTCGATCCGGCAGCTGAAATCCTGGAACAACCTCGTGTCGAATACGATTCGGCCGGGCCAGGTGCTGAAGGTTGCAAGCTGACGGCCCGGTGTCCGACATCCGGAAAGGATGTTGCACCGGTTTGATGGATTCATCGCGGCGGTTGGTCGGAGTCCGCGTGCGGAATGGCACCGGCTCCTTTCCCGGTGGGAAGAGGAGGCGCACGAGAGCCCGCGTATGCGGAAAGCAATGCCGGAAGAAAGTGGACATGTTGGGCCATTGTTACGTAGCATACCGCAAAGCAAATGTGGTTGAGGCCGTTGCCGGCGTTGAGGAAGCACGCTCGCATCATTTGAATTGCCGAGTGACAACACCATGTCTAAAGAGAAGACAAAAGAGAAAAAGCCCGCTAAGTCTGAAAAGAGGACAGCCGAGGGTACCGACGGCGAAAAAAAGAAACTCTCGAAAAGCACGTATGAGGCCAAACTAAAGAAACTGCATATCGAACTGGCACGGATGCAAAGGTGGGTGCGCCAGTCGGGCATGAAGATCGTTGTCATTTTCGAGGGACGTGACGCTGCCGGAAAGGGAGGCACCATACAGCGCATGACCGCGCCGCTGAATCCCCGTTATTGCCGGGTCGTTGCACTGGATAAGCCGACGGAGCGCGAACGAACACAATGGTACTTCCAGCGCTATGTGCAGCATCTGCCGGCAGCGGGAGAGATGGTGATATTCGATCGTAGCTGGTATAACCGGGCCGGTGTCGAGCGCGTAATGGGGTACTGTACCGAGGAGGAGTACCGGGAGTTCTTGCGATCGTGCCCCATGTTCGAGCGCCTGCTGATCTATTCAGGCATTACCCTGATCAAATACTGGTTTTCGGTCAGTCCGGAAGAGCAGGAACATCGCTTCCAGAAACGGATCAAGAATCCCACCAAACGCTGGAAATTGAGCGATGTCGACCTGGAGTCGCGGCAACGATGGGACGACTATTCCCGCGCGAAGGACCAGATGCTGCTCTATACGGATATCCCCCAGGCACGATGGTTTGTCGTGAATGCAAACGACAAAAAGCGGGCGCGGCTGAACTGTATCCACCATTTCCTTAGCCTCATCCCGTACGAAAAAATCGAGATGGACACGATCGAGCTGCCGCCCCGCGTCGAAGATACGGGGTATGTCCGGCCTGCGTACGACAGCCAGAATTTTGTTCCGGAGATCTGGTAGTGTCTGCCGCTTTGCGTCCCTAGGGACCGATTGGCGCCTGCTCCAGCGTCTGCAGGTATGCCCACAACGCATCGACTTCCTCGCCGGTGAAATACGTTGTAGCGGTCCAGGGCATGTAGGCAGGATTCATCACGGTGCCGTCCGCTTTGACACCCGTTCGTAGGCACTGTGACAGACAACGCAAAAGTAAATGAGATCGTCGGCGGCAACCTGTTGGCATATTTGTGCATACAACCTTCCTCTTGTGGGACGGGCCGTTTAGGCTTGCCCCGCCTCAAGTGTGTCCGGCCTCTCGACAAGCGATTCATACTAGATGGGAATCACTAGCGTTATCACATTTATGCTTGCCCTCCAGCTTGCGCCGGCTGGATCATCGCAAGGGCCATACGCGACGGCAACGCTCGTATCCGAACAGAACGCGGTCGTCTCGGGAGAGACGGTGACGGTCGGATTGCATCTCGAAATTGATGACGGGTGGCACGTGTACTGGCGAAATCCGGGCGATTCGGGTATGCCCACCCGGATCGAATGGGACCTCCCGGAAGGCGTAGAAGCGGGACCGCTGCAATGGCCGCATCCGATTCCGGTGGCAGAAGGACCCTACGTAACCTATGCCTACAAGCAGCATTTTACACTGCTTTCCGAGGTTCGGCTGCCCGATGAGCTCGAGCAAGGAGATACCATTCGTCTGGCCGGCCATGCCACCTGGCTGGTTTGCAAGAATATCTGTTTACCGGAAGAGGCTGATGTTTCCCTGACACTGCCCGTTGCGTCGGGTCCTGAGACGAACGCGAAATGGGCTGAACGCTTCGAGCGGGTCCGCGAGCAGATCCCGCAGCCTTCGAAAGACTGGAACGTTTCGGCCGCCCCCCACGGCGAGGCATACATGCTCCGCGTGGGCCCTGCCGGTGATTCCTTGGTGGCGCAGCCGGACTCGCTCTACTTTTTTGCCGCCGATGAGAATGTGATCGACTATCCGGCGCCCCAGCTCGTTTCACGTGACGGCAATGATTATGTAATCAGCCTCGCTCCGTCGCCCTATGCACAGGAACCTGCCACCCGATTGCGGGGGGTGCTGGTTTCCGACGCCGGTTGGCATTCGGAAGGGAGTTTGTCGGCACTCGAGGTGGATGTCCCGGTCGAAACCTCGTCCGTTTCGGTCGTTGAATCCGGATCTGCCGTCGGGATAGGCATCGGTGTCTGGTTGGCAATGGGATTTGCATTTATCGGTGGGCTGATCTTGAACCTCATGCCCTGCGTTTTTCCCGTGTTGTCGATAAAGATTCTGAGCTTTGTGCAGACGGCGCAAGAAGACCGCTCGATTGTTAGAAAACACGGGTGGATGTTCGGGTTCGGAGTCATACTCTCCTTTCTGGTCCTCGCCGGTCTCCTGTTGCTGCTTCGTGCAGGTGGAGAACAGTTGGGTTGGGGGTTTCAGTTGCAATCGCCGGGATTCGTGGCGATTATGGTCTTTCTGCTGTTCATTCTCGCGCTGAGCCTTGCCGGGGTTTTTGAAATCGGTGCATCTCTGATTCGTTTGGCGGGACAGGGAGGTGCCTCGAGGGGCTATGGCGCCTCCTTCGGCAGCGGGGTGCTCGCAACCATTGTGGCCACACCTTGCACAGCGCCTTTCATGGGTTCTGCGCTTGGATTTGCACTAACGCAGCCCGCCGTAAACTCCCTAGCGGTATTCCTTGCTCTGGGCATCGGAATGGCGACGCCTTACGTGCTACTGTCCATGATCCCGGCGGCGCTCAAGATGTTGCCGAGGCCCGGGCCGTGGATGGAGACCTTCAAGCAGCTGATGGCCTTCCCACTGTTCGCTACGGTGATCTGGCTCGTTTGGGTGTTTGGCCAGCAGACCGGCAACGACGGGGTAGCGTATTTGCTTTTCGCCATGACCGTTGCTGCGCTGGGCGTCTGGATCCTCGGTCGCTGGCCTGCGGTACAGCTCACAACGCGCGGACGGTTGGTCTCGAGATCCATCGTTTTCGTGTGTGTGATAACCGCTGGATGGCTGACGGTTTCGGCTACACATTTCGAGAACCAGGGCTCATCCTCCGTTGCCCAAGGTGGCATCGCCTGGGAGACCTACTCCGAAGAGGCCGTTGAAACCGGACTTGCCTCGGGAAGACCGGTTTTTGTGGATTTCACTGCGGCCTGGTGTCTGAGTTGCAAGGTCAATGAAAGGGTTGCCTTTGCGAATTCCGACGTGCAGCAGCGGTTCGAGGAACTCGATGTCGTTATGCTGAAGGCTGACTGGACATCGAGAGATCCGCTGATTACGGAGGCCTTGGCCTCCTTCGGCCGCAGTGGCGTGCCGCTCTACGTACTTTATTCATCCGATCCGGACACGGAAGTGGAAATTCTGCCCGAGGTAGTCACCCCGGGCATCGTACTCGCGGCGCTCAACCGCTTACCTGAGGCATCCCCAGGTGTTGCGCAACGTCGTAGATAAGGACATCTCAAATAGAAAAAGGTACCTGTCATGAAAACACGCATAGTGTCAGGTCTGATTCTCTTCCTTCTTTCCGCAGGCATCCTGGTGGCGGGCGTATCCTGCTCCACTCCGGCAAACGCCGATGATCCAAATGCTGGAGAGGCCGCACCCGCATTCACGGTGGTCGACACAAACGGAAACGAGCACAGCCTCTCGGATTTTGCCGGGAAGTACGTCGTGCTTGAATGGTCGAACTTCGGTTGCCCGTTTGTCCAAAAGCACTACAATAGCGGCAGTTCTTTTCTATCGCATTGTCATGACCCGGCGTGTTCCCTGAATCGGATGCACAGGTTGTCTTTTGCGCCGGTCGCGGCTATCCGGCGATCAATCCGGCCAACGGGTGGCTGTCCTGCATGACGGTACCCTTGCGGCAGGTACGCATATAGTGGTGTTCGAGGCGCGGGATCTGCCTCCCGGTTTGAATTTTTACCGGATTGCGTTGAAAGGCAGGAGTGAGACGCAGGTGTTATCATTGATGCGATAGCGCACCCGTTGTCACAAGTTGTCACATTGGTGCCGTTTTCCGGCTCTCAGCGTGGATGGGGACTAATTGCTTATGACGGGTATAGGTAAGAGGAATGCAACACGAGTAGACAATCCCATGCGGTCTGTTAGAATGCTGATTCCAATAATTGCGGTGCTGGTCCTCACCGGTTGTTCGTCTGAAGAAACCCGTCCCCCGAACATCGTCCTCGTCATGGCCGACGATCTCGGGTATGAGACACTCGGTATAAACGGCAGCACCAGCTACGAAACGCCGCGCCTGGACGCGCTGGCAGAGGAGGGGATGCGGTTCACCCAGGCCTATTCGACGCCGCTCTGTACCCCGACGCGCGTACAGATTATGACGGGCAAGTACAACTTTCGGAACTACGTCGGCTTCGGTATGCTCGATTCGGAGCAAACGACCTTCGCGCATTTATTGAAGGATGCCGGGTATCGGACAGGCGTTGTCGGCAAATGGCAACTGTGGGGCAACACGCGTCAGCGTGAGATGTTCGGCCGTACCGGAACGAAACCGTACGCTGCCGGATTCGACGAATATTTCTTGTGGCAGATCGAAGAGAAATTCGGCTCGCGCTTCAAGGATCCGTATGTCGAAGCGAATGGCGACTCCGTGCAACAATTCGTGGGAGAATACGGACCGGATCTATACACGCAGTATGCGGAGGACTTTTTCGAGCGACACCGGGACGTGCCGTTTTTCCTCTATTTCCCGATGACCCTCACGCACGATCCCTTCCAGCCTGTGCCGGGCGATTCCCTCTACGATTCCTTCGAAGTAATGGACCGGTTCAACGATCCGGTCTACTTCGCCGATTATGTTTCTTATATGGACGGATTGATGGGGCGACTCGTGGACAAGCTGGAGGAGTTGGGTCTGGCGGAGCACACACTCTTCATCTTCATCGGCGACAACGGGACGGACCGGGATGTGGTTTCGCAGACCGTGGACGGTCCGGTCGCCGGCAATAAGGGGTATACAACCGGCACCGGTACGCATGTCCCGATGATTGCCTACTGGCCCGGGATGATCGCGCCGGGTCAGGTCAACGACAACCTGATCGATTTCACGGACTTTCTGCCGACATTGCTGGAAACGGCCGGAGTAGCTGCGCTGGAGGATCTCGTGCTGGACGGGCTTAGTTTTTATCCGCAGCTAACGGGTAATGCCGATTCGGTCAGGCAGTGGATTTTTTGCCATTACGAATCCCTATGGGGTTTCCCGGATCGCCGATATGCGCAAACGCGCGACTGGAAACTGTACGAAAGTGGCGCGTTTTACGATCTCGCCGCCGATCCATTGGAGGAGGCGCCGGTCGATATTGACGATCTGGCGCCCGAGCCTTTGGAGGCGTACGATCTACTGAGGGAAGTGCTGGCCGGCATGCCGGGTTCCCTGGAATCGGGAAATGAGGAATGAGAAAAGGGATCGTCCTGTTAGCTGTCGTGTTGTTGTTGCCGCTTCATTTGCAGGCGCAGTCTGCCGGTGAGGGGATTCGTTTGGTTTCCGGGAGGAAGGCGTTTGTATTGAGTCTCTTGCTGCCCGGCCTGGGTCATCGCTACGTCAACAATGGCGATTGGAGTCCCGGTGGGACCCTATTCGCGCTTGCGGATGTCGGCGCGTGGGTATCTCTTGCCGGTGCGCAGTGGCGGCATGATTATTATGTGTCTACGTACGAAAACATGGCGCAGGTGCATGCGGGCGCGCAGATCGAGGGTCAGAGCCGGGTCTTTCTGTTGAATGTGGGACAGTATAACTCGTCGGTCGAATACATCGACTTTTTGCTCCGTGCGCGGGCCTGGGACCGTCTGGATACTGCGGAGCTTCCGGAGCAGCAGTGGACGTGGGATGAGGAAGCGAATCGGATGCTGTACCGTGAGCTTCGTTCCGATGCGGACAGGATGGAACGTCGGACGACCTGGGTGGCGGCGATCCTGGTCGGCAACCGAATTATCTCCGCGCTTTCGGCGCTTCGTGCGGCCGGGAAGTCGCAATCCGCTCAGCAGGCTCAATTCGGCATTGCGCCGGGGGATAGTCGGGGCGGCGTCCGATTTACCATGGCGCTGAGGTGGTAGGGATTTTTCGTGGCTCACGGGACAAACTGGGCGTCCATCGCTCCATTCCGGGTATTCGGGAGTTCGGCACGTTTTGCTGCGCTTCGGGCATTTGAGGGTATAGCATGCCTTGTTGTGCCCGGCATATTCGGAAATCAGGCTACCCGTAACGCGAAACCCGAAACGTCATGCCTGTTTGCCTCGTATCCCATATCTGAGCTATCTTAAAAGTTCGCACCAACGTATAAACCGGGTCTTTAGCTCAGCTGGTTAGAGCGCTACGTTGACATCGTAGAGGTCAGCAGTTCGAATCTGCTAAGACCCACCAAGGAAGGCCATCCGGCGAAAGCTGGATGGCCTTCCTCGGTGGGTCTGAGTGCGTTGAGAAATGCCTGTGCA
>CAZIIP010000056.1:0-13059 GCA_964539455.1 uncultured Rhodothermales bacterium | reverse complement strand
CTTCTCGGCGTAACCGCCGGCGCAGATCTCGGCATAACATTGCTTCAGGACACGTGTCTGAATCATCGCTATGCCCTCCCGAACAAGCTCTTCGAGTACCTGACAGCCGGTGTACCGGTAATCGGATCCGACCTTCCCGAAATCTCGAACGTAATCGAAACGCTCGATGCAGGCTGCGTAATACCCCCCGGAAACGCAGAACGCCTGTCGGCAGCCCTGCAATCTGCAATCGATCGCCCCGAACAGCGACGTAAATGGCAGACGAATACCTCCAGGCTGACTGAAACATTTAGTGCGAGTGATGCATCTCAAATGTTTAAGGATGTGTATCTCCACCTTCTTACCCCTCTTAGCTAAAACCACGGGAACGACTATGCGCACAGTTCTGTTGATTTTGCTTTTCTCCGCCGCGGCGAACGCGCAGAGCATCGATTTTGACGCGGTAGACAAATCGCCGGAGTGGACTCCCCTACCGTCCGCGTTGCAGGAAGCGTCTGCGCAAGACGACAAAATCATGGTTTTCATTTATGCGGAGTGGTGCGGATACTGCCGGCGCATGGTACACGACACGTTCCAGGACGACGCAGTGTTGAACTACCTGGTCGACAGATTTCAGAGCGTTCGCATCAATGCGGAGAGTGACGCCGAAATCACGCTGGACGGGCAGGTCGTAACCGAAGCGCAGTTGGCGCAGGCCCTGGGAGCTACGGGATTCCCGACCGTCGTCTTCATGGAGGCGACCGGCAAATACATTACGCATCTTCCCGGATACCTCGAGCCCTCCGATTATATGTGCGTGCTTTCGTTTATCGGGACAGGCAACTACGAATCGCTGTCTTACAGTGAGCATTTGGAGACGTGCAGCTAGGACCTAGGAGTTTGTCGGACTTGAAAAATAGCCCCTTCGTTGTTTTTGAACTTAAGTACGATTAGCATCGTGACAAATCTGTTGTAATTAAAGATCTTACGACGAATATCCGACAGCCTCCTAGTTCGCCATAACGTAACAAGGTGCGCCAGGCCGGCTCATCTCGTCACTCCGTTCGATTCGCCGATTGGCCGAACTCAGCTATGACGATGCGGTGGTGGCCGCCCACGTCCCGTTGAATCCTGACATTCCGATACCCGTCGCTACGGAAAATGGCAACTACGTCAGCCGCTCGCTCGGCATGACACTCAACGAAGATCCGGCCACCGGCACAAAGGACCGTTTTGCCGATTCGACCCAGTGCTTTGAAAAACTGCAGCGGATCGCCCTCGGAAAAGAGTGCGACCTGCGGTTCAAATTGCGCGACTTCGGGTTCGAGCTCCGAAACTTCGGCGGTTGACAGGTACGGAGGGTTCGATACGACGGCGTCGAAAATGCCATCAATCTTCTCAATGATGGATTCGGACAACATGTCGGCTTCAAGAAACTCGAGATCCAGGTCGTGACCGGTTGCATTGCGCCGTGCTACGGCCAATGCCCCCACATCAATGTCACATGCCACAATCGAAGCATCGGGCAGGTTCTTCTTTATCGCCAGAGCGATACAGCCACTCCCGGTACCCATGTCAGCGATCCGCCATCTCCTGCCCGGCGGAAGATGATCCAGCACACACTGCACCAACTCCTCGGTTTCAGGACGCGGAATGAGTACGGCAGGATTCACCTCGAGCTCCAGTCCAAAGAAAGAGGTCGATCCCAGAATGTACTGGAGCGGCTCCCGGCGCCTCCGTCTGTCGATCAATGCTGCGAAACGCGCGGCCGCCGCCACAGGAACGGGATCGTCCAGCCGGCTCAGCAGGGATGCGCCGGTAAGATCGAGAACGTGACAGAGCATCCAGAAGGCTTCGCGTCCGGCGGTGGCGATGCCGGCATCGGACAGGCGCCGCACGGCATCATCCCTGATCGCGCGTATGGTTATAGCCATAGAGCGCTCATCGATCTTCCGCAAGACGGGAAACCGACCGCACCGCCTTAGAAGTAGATCGAGAAATCTTCACAGTCTTCAACCGCGTCCTCCCAGTCGACATCGACCGACTTGACGGAGGCCAGTGAGGGCCCCGTATGAAGCGCATTGAGGAGATGACGCAATTTTTCCGGCGAACCCTCGGCAATGACACGAACGGTACCGTCCCCTTCGTTGCGCACCCATCCTCTGATTCCCAACCGCAATGCGGCGGTTCGAATAAAATAGCGAAATCCGACGCCCTGGACGCGTCCCCGCACCAGTGCCACAATTCGCCAAACTCTTTCGCTACTCCTCGCTTCCATTCGTGCTTTCCAATGAGAATCCCTTTGAGCAGGGAATGTAGATCACATTAATGCATGGCGTTTCGAAATGCTGTCCCGCTTTTGGTGAACTTTTTTCAAATCACCCCACGTGAACGGCTATCGATCGTCGATGCCCTCGTCTACGGTGCTCCCAAACGTATATCCCTTGCCACGTCCCCAGCACGAGCCTGCCTTCCCGTACGGGAATCCCGAGCGTCGTTGAGGTCAGGGCACTTTTTATGTGCGACGGCATGTCGTCGGGACCCTCAAGGGTATGCCGAAAATGTGGATCGCTTTCCGGCACCAGTCGATTCAGCCAGCCTTCGAGATCGTGCCGCGCCGTCGGATCGGCGTTTTCCTGTATCGTCAAACTGGCCGAAGTGTGCCGAATAAAGACCGTACACAGCCCCTCCGAAACACCGCTTTTTTTCACCAACCGGTCGACGGAGTCTGTAATCTCATGTAGTCCCTGTCCCTTCGTATCTACGTGAAAAACAGTGGTCATCGTCGTCACCACACGATTACGGGGCTGCCGAGGCGGTGCCGCCGGACCGCGCTTTTTCGCGGGTCCGACGCTACATGGTACCGAAAAATTGGGGACAATCGCTGAGAAGGGTCGTTGAATACGACACCCGAAATCCGACAAACCCACATCGATTCGTCAAATGAGAAACGCAATCACCCTGCTTCGCTCCCTATTGCACAGCTATTTCATGCCGATATGGTCGGTCTTCCTGTTCTCTGCCGTTCTGCTAACGGGCTGTGCCGGGGACGCCGGCGAGCCGGCTGAAGCGAGGGAGCAAACGGTCAGGGGTCAATACCTGGGCAGCCAGTTCGACGGACAGGTCGCGGTCATCCACCACGAAGCGATCCCCAACGTGATGGAGGCGATGAAGATGGGCTTTAAATTAGTGGATCCGCAAGAAATCTCGTCACTTCAAAGCGGTGATCCGATCACGTTCACGCTGCTCATGGACGGCGAGGACTGGACCATACGAAACGTGAGAAGACTGCCCGACACCGTCCAGCTGGATCTTCCGGATCTGGACCAGGGTCAACAAGAATAAAACGGGTGCTGCAGGGTAGCTCCGCAGACCTTTCATTCTCTCCTGATGGTGATCGAAACCAATGCCCGCTGCTACGAATCTTAAGCAGCAACCAACCGGTTAGTGTGAACAGGGCCCTAAATGAAAATAATCTGCGTGCCGCTACCGGCTGCAAGGGCATACATGTCCCCAACGGTGATAATATCATCCAGATCGTCAATGAAGTCTTCTCGCTTCATCTAGAGACGATAACGAGGACCTTTTCCAGCGGTGCTCTCTCGACTTCTTTGGCTTGGGCAGCTACTGCGGGCTGTTCCATTGTTCCGGCGGTTGGTTCTGGGGGAGATACGAAGCGCTTCGTGCGACGGTTCATTTGATGCCGATGCGAGACTAAACACAGCCGGCGGATTTGTCGATTCCGGCAATTTTGCTGGAAACCTTGAGCGGACGCCGGGAAACAGCGCATAGAGTTCCTTAATCGACACAATCCCGGATTTGCCGATGCGACGAATGGTCAAGGGAACACCGGCTTCAGTTTGGCTTCGCAAATAGTGTAAGACCTCAAAGTGCTTATCGGTCAATTCGATATGCTGCTCCTTGTCCAGTTCCGTAGCGATTTCTTCGTTCCACTGGGAGGGGTCGGCCAGGCAGCCTTCGTCGGTGACCTCCCGGGCTATCGCGTTCCCGGCAATAGTTGGAACATTTCGGCACTGGATTATGTCGGCAGAGGCCGTAATCCGACGTTCAACGAACAGCAACCAGTCACGATCACGCGGGACATGCACGCCGAAGACGCCTTGCCGGGTGTAGTGAGGAGGTTTTTCCACTACGTCCGAATCGACACCCAGTCCGATCCCCATTCGACCACTACCCCGAGCACCGAGAAGCAGAAGTTTCTCTCTCGCCTGCTGGTGGAAGAGCTAAAGGAACTGGGCATTGAGGATGCTTACATGGACAAATACGGCTATGTTTTTGCCACGCTACCTTCCAATCTGTCATCGAACAACGTGTCGCAGCTTCCGGTGGTCGCGCTGATCGCCCACGTGGATACATCTCCCGATGAATCCGGAAAAGACGTCAAGCCTCAAATCCACTGGGAGTACGACGGCGGCCGGCTCGTACTGGATGAGGAAAACGGGGTTGTACTCGATCCCTCCATCGACAGAGAATTGGAAGCGCATATAGGTCACGACATCATCACGAGCGACGGGTCCACGCTTCTCGGAAGCGATGACAAGGCCGGCATTGCCTTGATTATGCAGTACATCGAAGAGGCTCTCGCGTGTGACGACTGCGATCGCCCGACCGTGCGCGTCTGCTTTACGGTGGATGAAGAAATCGGACGCGGTGTCGATAAACTGGACCTCGTAAAGCTAGGCGCCGACGTAGCATACACGTTGGACGGCAGCGGGACGGACAACATTTCCTTGGAGACCTTCTGTGCGGCGGAGGCGACGGTTCATATAGCCGGAGTGATGGTACATCCCGGATATGCCAAGGGCAAAATGGTCAATGCCCTCCGGATCGCGTCGGACCTCATCAGCAACTTGCCGGCGAATGAGGCGCCTGAAACCACCGATGGAGCGCAGGGCTATTATCACCCACACGAGCTGTCAAGCTCCGGGGCACAGGATGCGCATGTCAGAATCTTGTTGCGTGATTTCGAGGAAGAAGGATTAGCCCGACGCAAGGACTATCTGGAAGAGACGGTCAAAAGACTTCGAGAGCGGTATCCCGGAGCGGAGATCACAATTGAGATCTCGGATACCTATAAGAACATGCGTTCCTATATTGAGGCCCGTGATCCGCGGGTCGTCACATTCGCACGCGAAGCGGCCAGGCGCCAGGGCATCGGTCTTGCCACCGAACGTATTCGTGGTGGAACCGACGGATCGCGGTTATCGGAAATGGGTCTTCCCACGCCGAATCTCTTCACGGGAGGGTACCGCTTTCACAGCAAGCTCGAGTGGAATACCATTCAGAATCTCGAACATGCACTCACATATCTACGAGGTCTTATCTCGTACTGGGGTGAACATGCCAAAGAAAACGTGCCGGGAGCGACGTAAGGATCGAACCGGCAACGTGAGAGTTGTATGACGCCCAGTAAATGATGAGCGAATGACCACCCAGCAGCCTGAGCCGGCCGGAAACAATCGGTTGATGGGACGGCGAGCCACGCGCATTTTTGTCGTCGTCTTCGTGTTCTTAGCGTTCCTGGTGGCCGCTCTTGCCGTCCGGACGGTGATCCGTATACAGAGCGATTCCGAACTGCGCGATCAGTTGCAGGAGGTTCACGAAGAGTCGTCCGGCGGATAACGTTCCGCATCACCCACCCGGTCACCATCCAGCACCCTTCATGCTTTTTGCCCTCGTACTGCTGATCGCCGGCATTCTGCTTCTCGCTGCCGGTGCCGAGGGCCTAGTCCGAGGCGCGTCATCGCTGGCCTTGCGGCTCGGGATGACGCCGCTGGTCATCGGACTGACGGTCGTCGCTTTCGGCACCTCCGCTCCGGAACTCGTTGCGACGCTGCGTGCGACCGTAGCGGGCAGCCCGGATATGGCCATGGGCAATGTCATCGGGTCGAATATCAGCAATATTGCGTTGGTGCTCGGCATCGCCGCCCTGATTAGTCCCCTTCAAGTGTCGCCACAGGTCATTCGCCGTGACGCACCGCTGTCGCTTTTTGCGTCATTCGTGCTGTTTCTTTTCCTGTGGGACGGTGCGCTGAACCGAATGGAAGGCGCCGTTCTCTTCGCGGGCATTCTCATCTACGTCTTCGTCAGTCTCCGAATTTCCAAAGCCCGTGGCTCCGATCTGAAAGCACCCGTGATCGGGGAACAGGTGGAGGAGATGGTCAGCCCCATGCCGCTGCACTGGAGTATTCCGCTGACCCTGGTCGGCCTGCTGGGGCTTGTTTTCGGAGCGGATTTCTTCGTCAACGGCGCCAGGCGAATGGCGGAAATCTTCGGTGTACCTGAGGCGGTCGTCGGACTCACCCTTATGGCCGTAGGTACGAGCCTGCCCGAGATCGCGACGGTGGTAGCGGCGTCGCTAAAAGGCTATTCCGACATCATCACCGGCAATGCGATCGGATCGAACATCTTCAACGTTCTCGCTGTGCTCGGTCTGACCTCGCTCGTATTCCCGTTGAGCCTGGGAGACATCACGATGATCGATCTCACGGTATTCCTTGCGTCGGCGGTACTCATCTGGATCATGCTTGCCACCCGCAGAACCCTTTCCAGATTCGAGGCCTTGCTACTGCTTTCCGGCTACGTCGCGTACGTGAGCTACCTGTACTTCATTTAACGGGCGGCTTTCCAGGAGCGAGCTTTCCAGGAGCGAGCTTTCCAGGAGCGAGCTTTCCAGGAGCGAAACAAAAAAGGGGGGGTGATCCCGGCGGACCACCCCCCTCGATTTATTCGTCACCATTTGCCGTTTACTCTTCGGATTCGGCTACGGTCGACGACTCGCCGTCGCCCCCGGGTCCTTCTTCCACCGCCAGCGCAGTCGCAGCCTGCATCTCTTCGAATTCCCTCTTCGAGCCCACCATAAAGTTGCGGTGTTGCTTGAAGCCGGTTCCCGCCGGAACGAGATGTCCGACAATTACATTCTCCTTCAGGCCGTAAAGTTCGTCGTCCTTGGCCCGAATGGATGCATCCGTAAGCACCTTGGTCGTCTCCTGGAAAGATGCTGCGGATATGAAAGAATCCGTCGAAAGCGCCGCCTGGGTGATGCCCAGAAGCACGGGTTCCGCGACCGCCGGTGAGGACGGACGAACGGTGGCCTCTTTCATGTCCTTCCGCTTCATCTCGGAATTGACCTCGCGAAGGCGTCTTCTGTCGACAACATCTCCCGGCCGTATGCCCGTATCGCCCGGCATGGTGACCACGAATTTGTCGTAGAGATCGTCGTTGACTTCTTCTAGCTCGAACCGGTCTACGAGCTCGGCCTCGAGGAAGTTGGTATCGCCCGGATCCGCTACTCGAACCTTCTGCATCATCTGGCGGACGATCACCTCAATGTGCTTGTCGTTGATGTTTACACCCTGCAGCCTGTAGACCTCCTGGATTTCGTTCACCAGGTACTCCTGAACGGCAAACGGACCGAGTATGCGCAGGATATCCTGCGGGGAAATCTGGCCGTCCGATAGCGGGTCTCCTGCACGTACCATGTCATTTTCGTAGACGAGCAGATAGCGTGAGAGCGGCACCAGGTAAGTATTCTGCACTACACCGTCGCGGCTGGTTACGATCACCTCCTGGGATCCTCGTTTCCTCGAACCGAACGATACGACGCCGTCGATCTCGCTCACGTTTGCCGGATCGGCCGGTTGCCGTGCTTCGAACAACTCGATCACACGGGGTAAACCGCCCGTAATGTCGCGCGTTTTCGCCGATTGGCGCGGCATCTTGGCCAGAATCTGGCCGGCTACCACCTTGTCACCTTCTTCGACCTGGATACGGGCCCTGACGGGCAGCGTGTATTCCCGGTTTGTTCCACTCGCCTTCGAACCGACCTCGATGGTCAGCGCCGGCGTGAGCGAGCGCTCACGGCTGTCGATAATCACTTTCTCGCGATAGCCGGTCTGCTCATCCGCCTCTTCACGATAGGTCGTCCCTTCCAGAATATCCTGGTACCGTATGGTGCCGGACACTTCCGAAATGATCACGCTGTTGTACGGATCCCATGCGGCCAGGACCTGGCCCTTGTCGACCTCACCTTTCTCTTCGACAAGCAGTTCGGCGCCGTACGGCACGGAGTAGCCGATCAACTGCCGGCCCTCATCATCGGAAATGATGATTTCTCCGGATCGGCCGATGACAACCGTTTTGGGCATGTCATCGATGGTCGCGTCGATGCTCCGAATGTTCTCGAATGATACGACGCCGGAAAACTTCGACTGGATGGTACTTTCAGCAGTAATCCGCGAAGCCGCACCACCAATATGGAATGTCCTGAGCGTCAGCTGCGTACCCGGTTCGCCGATCGACTGGGCGGCGATGATACCGACGGCTTCACCCACTTCCACAAGGCGCCCGCGGGCGAGGTTACGACCGTAACAAAGCGCGCAAACGCCGCGACGGGTCTCACATGTCAGCACCGACCGGATCTCGACCGCTTCGATAGAGGTAGCCGCGATTTTGCGTGCGACCTCTTCGTCGATCATCTCATTCGCGCCGACGATCAGATCGCCGGAGAGCGGATCGTAGACGTCGTGCACGGAAACGCGCCCGAGGATCCTGTCTTCGAGACGTTCGACGACTTCCTCATTGTCTTTCAGCGCCGAGATTTTGATACCCCTCAGGGTGCCGCAATCGTGCTCGGTGACGGTCATATCCTGGGCCACATCACACAGGCGGCGCGTGAGGTAGCCTGCGTCGGCCGTTTTCAGAGCCGTATCGGCAAGTCCTTTCCGCGCACCGTGCGTCGAAATGAAATACTCAAGCACGGACAGGCCTTCACGGAAGTTGGAGATAATCGGGTTCTCGATGATCTCCCCCGCCGAGCCCGACATGCTCTTCTGGGGCTTTGCCATCAGGCCACGCATGCCGCCCAACTGCCGAATCTGCTCCTTGGAACCGCGGGCACCCGAGTCGGCCATCATATAAATGTTGTTGAAGCCTTCCAGGTGCTCTTTCAGCGAATTGAACAGCACCTCGGATACCCGGTTGTTCGTAGAGCTCCAAATATCGATGACGCGGTTGTAGCGCTCGTTTTCCGTAATGAAGCCCTGCTCCCAGAGGTTGAGCACATCGCTGACTTCCTGCTCGGCAGCACTGATCAGTTCCTCTTTGGTCTCCGGCACTACGATGTCGGCGACCGAAAACGTCAAACCGCCGACCGTTGCACGTTCGAATCCGAGCCGCTTCAGGTCGTCGAGAAACGCGCTCGTTTTGACGAAGCCACAGGCGTGAAACACGCGTCCGATGATGATACGCATGTTCTTTTTGGTCAGCACGTCATTCAAGAAGCCGACCTCTTCAGGTACGATCTCATTGAAGATGCACCGGCCGACCGTGGTATCGATGACCTCACCGTCCGGCAATCGAAGCTTGATCCTTGCGTGCAGTCCGACGATACCGTGATCGATGGCCTGCCGCACTTCAGCGATCGAGCCGAAGCGCATGCCTTCGCCTTTTTCGCCCGAGCGTGACTTCGTCATATAGTACATTCCCAGCACCATGTCCTGGCTGGGCACGACAATCGGACCGCCGTGTGCAGGACTGAGAATGTTGTGACTCGAGAGCATGAGCACCTGTGCTTCCAGACAGGCATCATGACTCAGCGGAACGTGTACCGCCATCTGGTCACCGTCGAAGTCGGCATTGAATGCCGTGCAAACAAGAGGATGAAGCTGAATGGCTTTCCCCTCGATGAGCCTCGGCTGAAATGCCTGAATACCCAGCCGGTGGAGCGTGGGCGCCCGGTTGAGTAAAACGGGCCGGCCGGCAACCACCTTCTCGAGGATATCCCACACTTCTTCCGTCCGCCGGTCTACGACCTTCTTGGCGCTCTTGACCGTCTTGACGATCCCACGTTCGATCAGCTTGCGGATGACAAACGGCTTGAACAGCTCTACGGCCATCTCTTTCGGAAGACCGCACTCGTGGAGATCCAGTTCGGGCCCGACGACGATCACAGAACGCCCGGAATAGTCGACACGCTTGCCAAGCAGGTTTTGTCGAAATCTTCCTTGCTTGCCCTTGAGCATGTCCGAAAGCGACTTCAGGGCACGGTTCGTGTCGCTCCGCACCGCATTGGCCTTCCGGCTGTTGTCCAGGAGGCTGTCCACAGCCTCCTGAAGCATGCGTTTCTCGTTTCGAAGTATGACCTCGGGGGCGCGGATGTCGATCAGCCGCTTCAAGCGGTTATTGCGGATGATCACGCGCCGGTACAAGTCGTTCAGATCGCTCGTGGCAAACCGGCCACCTTCCAGCGGGACCAACGGACGCAGCTCGGGAGGAATCACCGGAATGACCTTCATGACCATCCATTCCGGACGGTTTTCTCTTCGGCGATTGGCCTCGCGGAAAGCCTCTACGACCTGGAGACGCTTGAGCGCTTCGGATTTGCGCTGCTGGCTCGTCTCCGTTTTTGCCTGAAATCGGAGCTCGCGAGACAGGGCAGGCAAGTCGAGGTTGCGAAGCATAAACTCGACGGCTTCACCACCGATCAGCGCGATGAACTTGTCGGGATCGGAATCGTCAAGCCTGCTGTTTTCATCATCAAGCTGGGCGAGCAACTCGTAGTACTCCTCTTCGGAGAGTAACTGGTTCTGCTCGGCACCGAACGCGTCCGCCTTTCCGGGCTGGACGACTACGTAGTTTTCGTAGTAAACGATTTTTTCGAGTTCCTTCGACTTCAGACCGAGCAGGTGGGCAATCTTGTTCGGCACACTCCGGAAATACCAGATGTGCACCACCGGGACGCACAGCGTGATATGTCCCATGCGTTCGCGTCTGACCCGCTTTTGCGTGACCTCGACGCCACAGCGGTCACAAATAATACCCTTGTAGCGGATACGCTTGTATTTGCCGCAATGGCATTCCCAGTCCTTCACCGGCCCAAAGATCTTCTCGCAAAACAGACCGTCTTTTTCGGGTTTGAACGACCGGTAATTGATCGTTTCCGGTTTTAGGACCTCCCCGTAGGATCGATCGAGAATCTGCTCGGGTGAGGCGAGCGATACGGTGATCTTTGAGAAGTTCTTTTTGATCTTCTGCGTCTTCTGTAAAGCCATTTCAGTTGCGGATAACTGATGAGCTGTTTAGCAAATTTACACGGGTGCGGTGGCCTGCCGGCACAAACGCCGCCTATTCGATGTCGACTTCGAGCGCGAGGCCCTGGAGTTCGCGGACAAGGACATTGAAGCTTTCCGGAACGTTGGGTTCGGGAAGCGTCTCACCTTTCACGATCGACTCATACACTTTGGAGCGGCCTTCCACGTCGTCGGACTTGATCGTCAGCATTTCCTGAAGGACGTTGGACGCACCGTAGGCTTCGAGTGCCCAGACCTCCATTTCGCCGAATCGCTGCCCACCGAATTGCGCTTTTCCACCGAGAGGCTGCTGTGTGATGAGGCTGTAGGGCCCGATCGAACGCGCGTGAATCTTGTCTTCGACCAGGTGGCTCAGCTTGAGCATGTAGATCACGCCGACGGTGGTCAGTGAATCGAAGGGTTCACCCGATTGTCCGTCGTACAACTGCACGCGTCCGGTCTCGGGCAACCCGGCTTTTTTAAGCTCTTCGGCGATCAAATCCTCGGAGGCACCATCGAACACCGGTGTGGCATAAGATGTGCCGAGCACGGAGCCGGCCCATCCCAATAGCGTCTCGAAAATCTGGCCGAGGTTCATCCGGCTCGGAACACCAAGCGGATTGAGCACGATATCGACGGGTGTACCGTCTTCCAGGTACGGCATGTCCTCGATCGGAACGATATTGGCAACCACGCCTTTGTTACCATGCCTGCCGGCCATCTTGTCGCCCACCTTCAATTTGCGCTTTCTCGCGACGTACACCTTGGCAAGCTGCACAATCCCCGGCGGGAGGTCGTCGCCCATCTGTACCTGGTACATCTCGCGTTTGATGTCCTTGTCGTGGGCATCGAATGCCACACGGTAGTTCTCGACCAGCCGTTCAATCCACTGATTGGCGCGTTTGTCCGTCGTAAATCCAGCCCGCAGACTGAGGTCGATCGGATCGACGTTCTTGAACCGGGCTTTCTTGATCTTCTCCATTTCGGCAACGATCTCGTTGCCTTTGCGGTCTTCGATCCCGGCCGACGTTTTGCCCTCGGCCAGCGAGAAGAACTTCTCGTAGAACTCTTCCTGAAGTTTGCCGATTTCCCGGGCGGATTTGGCCTCGATTTCCTCGATGCGCTCATCCTCGATCATCTTCGTCGACGAGTCCGAAGCCCGACGGCTGAAGAGCTTGGTATCGATCACCACACCGTTCATTCCGGGAGGCGCCTTCAGTGATGCATCCTTCACATCCCCGGCCTTGTCGCCAAAAATGGCGCGAAGGAGTTTCTCCTCGGGTGTCGGATCGGTCTCCCCCTTCGGCGTAATTTTTCCGACGATGATATCACCGGCGTGCACCTCCGCACCCACCCGTATGATGCCACGCTCATCGAGGTCTTTGGTGGCTTCTTCCGATACGTTCGGTATTTCGCGCGTGAGTTCTTCCTGGCCACGCTTGGTATCGCGCACCTGAAGCTCGAATTCTTCAATGTGGACCGAGGTATAGACATCCTCGGTGACCACCCGCTCGGAGATAACGATAGCGTCCTCGAAATTGTAACCGCGCCAGGGCATAAAGGACACCAGCAGGTTCTTTCCGAGCGCCAGTTCTCCACCGTCGGTCGCGTGGCCGTCCGCAAGCACCGTACCTTTTGTAACGCGCTGCCCGACGGAGACTATCGGCTTCTGATTGACACAGGTGTCCTGGTTGGTCCGGCGAAACTTCGTCAGATCATACCTGCGAACCGGTTCTGCAAAAGACACGAAACTCTCTTTCTCGGTCTGATCGTAACGCACGACGATACCGTTGGCGTCGACATACTCGACCGTTCCATCCGCCTCGGCCATGAGAAGCGACCGGGAGTTATGCGCCACACGCCCTTCGAGACCTGTTCCGACGATGGGAGCTTCCGGGCGCAACAGCGGAACTGCCTGCCGTTGCATGTTCGAGCCCATGAGCGCGCGGTTGGCGTCGTCATGCTCGAGAAACGGAATCAATGAGGCGGC
>CAZIIP010000055.1:0-13201 GCA_964539455.1 uncultured Rhodothermales bacterium | reverse complement strand
GTCGGACTTGAAAAATAACCCCATTGTTTTTATTGAACTTAAGAGCGATTAGTGTTCGAACAGATTTGTTGTAAATAAAGAACTTACGCCGATAGTCCGACAGCCTCCTAGGGTATGACGCGCCGGGCGGCAACAAAGCGCTTGCTCCAGTTCGGATCATCGAGGCGAACGATATGGACGCCCTTTCCATGTGTGTAGGTGCCGGTTTCAACGCCCCCGATATAGAAGCACACGTCATAACGTGATCCCCTGCGGAAGAAGAGCAGGTCGCCCGGCATTAGGGCTACCGGTGCCACTGGGTTGCCATGTGTTATCAAGTCAGTTTCCGATGCCGAAAGCTCGATTCCGAACAGTTCCTTGTACACCGCACCGACGAATCCAGCGCTTCCGCCATGATAGTAGGAAACCGGTCGGCTCCGTGGTGAGGCGTACCCTTCCACCGTCCGCCGGAGGGTAAATGATATGGCATTGGGGTCATATCTCGGCGACGTGTCGGCAGGTGTTGCGAACCGCAAAACGGCCACGAGCAATCCAGCCAACACGACTACACCGATATAAATGACTTTGCGCTGCGACATACGCCTCGGTGATACGGCCGCTGTTTCAACACGAGATGAAGGTGACTGACGTCACGACGGCGGCCGGCTTTTGAACGGTGCCTTCATGTATTAACGCGCAGCAGTACCCGTCAGCTAGATCATTCCGCTTGCTGGTATGGATGTGAATCGCTATCGGACCTGGCACGGTGTCACGACGAATCCCGGTTCTCCGGCTTTGCGCTGTTCACGTGCACCTTTACGTCCAATGCCATGGCACCCTCTCCGTGCGCGTAGACGCGTAACGGATTGATGTCGCAGGCTGAAATGCGAGATTGATCCGCCATCAGTGCGCCCACGTTGAGGATGGCCCGAACGACGGCCGCTCTGTCGGCTTCGGCTCGGCCACGGTGGGCGTGCAAGGTCCGGCCGACCCTCGTGCGATCGATCAGATCCTCGGCTTCCACGTCGGATACCGGAGCCACGGCAAAAGCGACGTCATCTTCCAGTTCGACCTCGGTGCCGCCCCTTCCGAACATGACGGCCGGACCGAACTGCGGATCCCGCAGACCGCCCACCACCAGATCCCTGCCACGATCCGCAACAGGCTGTATCAGAAAACCCCGAAAAGCCTCATCACCAAGATGACGGGTCACATTTGAACGTACGGTATGTGCCGCACGACGAAGGGCGTCCCCGCTTCGAATTCCCAGAACAATGCCACCGAGGTCCGTTTTGTGCGCGAGACCTCGAGCATCAGCTTTTAAGACTACGGGATATCCAAACCGTTCAGCAATCTCGAGGGCTTCCTCTACGGAACGACAGGCTTCGCTGGGAATCACAGCGATTCCGCTTGACGCAACAAGGCGTATTGCACGTTCGGCTGACAGAAGCGTCTCCTGGTCGACCAGCAACTCTTCGATCGCCGTTCGTTGGGAGGGTGAAAGACGGTGTGGTGCCGCCTCGCATCGGTGGTGTCGGGAAGCGAAACGCCATAGTGCGCCCATTGCCGAGACGGCCTCTTCCGGATAGTCGAACGCCGCAATGTTCTCCTCACGAAGCAATCCAACGGCCTTCTGTAACCGGTGTCCGCCGAATGGAACGTACAGCACAGGTTTCTTGGAGGCTTTGACGGTCGGTATGGTTGCCTGAATGACCGACTCCGGTGACACATGAGGTGGAGCGGGAAGCAAGACCAGCACACCATCTACGCCGTCATCTTCAAGAAGGGCAATGAGCGAATGCGCGTACTGCTCGCCGTTTGCCGTAGCAAGCATATCCACGGGATTCACCTTTACCGCAGCCTCCGGCAACACATCGTCGAGCCTGCGTCGCGTGTCTTCGGCCAGCGAAGCGCATACGAGCTGATGCCGTCCAAATGCGTCGACGGCCGCGACGCCGGGACCGCCTGCATTGGACAAAACGCCTATGCGGTTTCCTTTGGGCAAGGGTGCGTTTGCAAACGTCCGCGCGTAGTCAAAAAACTCCCTTGTGGTGCCGGCAACGGTCGCGCCGGCTCTCCTGCACGCGGCATCGATCATTCTGGGTGTTCCGGCCAGGGATCCGGTATGCGACGTTGCCGCGAGGCGGCCCGCATCACTTCTTCCAACGTGGAGCACCACCAGCGGCTTTTCGGTGCAAAATGCCGATGCGGACGCAATGAACCGCCGTCCATCCTGGATGCCCTCCAGGTACAGCATTACGGTCCTTGTATGCGCGTCGGAAGCGAACGCTTCGAGAAAATCCGACTCGGTCACGTCTGCCTGATTGCCCAGACTAACGAGCCTCGAAAATCCCGGTCCTTCCTGCAGCGACTTGTCGATAGCCGCCGCACACATCGCGCCCGACTGGGAGAGGAGCGCGATGGGACCACACGGCGGGCCCGGTGGAGGCAAAAAGGTCGTGTTGAACGGGACGATGTTATCGGCTATACCCAGGCAATTCGGTCCCAGCAGCCGCATGCCATGGTGATGCGCTACCCGAACACACCTATCCTCCAACGCTCTTCCTCCGGATCCCGCTTCCCGAAATCCGGCGGCGGCGAGAATGGCTCCCCGTGCACCTTGCGAACCGCACTGCTCCAGTATGGTTGGAGTGGCGTCGGCCGGAACGAGAATCACGGCAAGATCGAACCGGTCCGGGATTGTCTCGACCGAGGGGTAGACCGGATGCCCTTCCAACTCACCGCCGGCAGGATTCACCAGATACACGGGCCCTTCATACCCCGAACAGAGAATGTTGGTGGCAAGTATGTGACCCAGCTTTCCGGGTGTCTTGGATGCCCCGACAATGGCTATTCCCCGAGGCCTGATAAACGCCTCAATGCATTCATCGACGGCCATCTATGCGGAAGAATCTGCTGTAGACAAGCGGATGGCTGCCTGACTGCCCTGCATAAACGCTTTTTTGTTCAGTTCCACCATCGCGCACTTGTCATGAAGCGCTTGTTTGATACCGGAAACGAAGCTGTCCGGTGGCAATACCCCCGTCGCTGCCTGCATCGCCCCCAGCGCCACTACGTTTTTGACCAGGACCTTCCCCAGGTTTACGGCAATCTGTGTAAGCGGAATGCCCAGCATTCGGATAGACGGATCCAGCTCCGGAAGATCCGCAATGACGGTTTTGTCATAGATGATCGTTCCGCCTTTGCGGACACCGGAGCCGAATTTTTCGAGGCTCGGTGCGTTAAAAGCTACGAGTATGTGCGGATTTGGCGAAGCGGGTGACAGCACTTCTTCCGAGGCGATGTGCACATCGGCGTACGAGGTGCCACCGCGCGATTCCGGACCATAGGACGGGATATAGGTGGCGTCGAAACCCTCGTTAATGGCCGTATTGCAGGTAAGCATGGCAATCGTTTGCGCCCCATCTCCACCTGCCCCTGCAAACTTGATAGAGACGTCCGACTCGGAGATGTGCGATGGGAAGGCCGTCGCAAACCGTTCCACTTTGTCACTCGTGCCGCCTACCAGGGAAACAATTTGCTCCGGATCATAGACGGGGTGTTCCTCCAGGTGGATCGGATCACACGTTTCGTCCTTCTTGACGCCCAGGGGGAAAACCGGAAGCATCTGTTCCTTTACCCACTTTTCGGCTTCTTCAGGAGACATGTGCAGGTGTGTCGGGCACTCCGATAGCACCTCCACAAAAGAGAAACCCCGGTTTTCCATCTGGAGCTCCAATGCCTTGCGAATTGCGCGCCGCGCACGAAACCGGTGTTTGTTGTCGAACATTGCGACACGCTCGACATAGGCCGGCCCGTCCAGTTGTGCCATCAACTCGGCCATCTTGAAGGGTTGACCGGTAAATGACGAACGCCCTTCCGGCGTGGTCGTAGTCCGCTGGTTGATCAGCGTGGTCGGCGCCATTTGGCCGCCCGTCATCCCGTAGATGGCGTTGTTGATGAAGATCACCGAAATAGGGAATCCCATCTGAGCCGTCTGGATGATTTCTGCAAGTCCGATGGAGGCGAGATCGCCGTCACCCTGATAGCTTATAACGATCGATTCCGGATTGGCCACTTTATGCCCGATCGCGACCGCCGGTGCACGCCCGTGAGCGGCCTGGCTGTTGCCCACATCCAGATAGTAGTACAGAAATACGGAGCAGCCGACGGGTGAGATCGCGATTGTCCGATCCTGAATTCCGAGCGCTTCAACAGCTTCGGCAATATACTTGTGCGCGAGTCCATGACCGCAACCGGCACAGTAGTGCGTTGCATGAGCCTTCAGGCCGCGTCCATGATCGTGGCGTTCAAACCGGTTATAAAACACGGTGTCCATTGCGCGATGCGTCAAGTGATGTAATCTTGTCGACGATTTCCTGAACCTGCGGGAGGACGCCGCCGTAGTGTTGCAGGCGGTCGATCTGGGGCAGGGCGGTTATGCCGGCCTTGCTCAGTGATAGACGTGCCTCGTCTTCCAGCTGTCCTCCTCCGGCCTCAACAAATACCAGGCCTTTCAGATTCGAAAGGAGTGGCGCGAGGTGTTGAACCGGAAAAGGCCACAGCGTTATCGGCCGGAAGAGTCCGGCTTTTATGCCTCCGGTTCGCAGCGCCTGCACGGCGCCTTTTGCCATACGGGCAGGTGTATTGCAGGCGACAAGCAACCACTCTGCGTCGTCGCAACGGAAACAATCTGACCGTTGCTCCTCCGAAGTGATCTGCCTGTACTTCTCGATCAGGTGCACGTTGTGCTCTTCCAGATCGACATCCGTCAGCTTTAATGAATTGATAAGATTGCCACGGTGCAGCGCGTCACCAAGTACGGCCCATTCCGGCACACCCGGCTCGATCATGTGCTCGGGCAAGTCCACCCGGCCGGTGATCTGACCGAGGTATCCGTCGCCCACCAGTATCACCGGATTGCGATATGCGAACGCAAGATCGAAAGCCAGCATGGTGAAATCGAGCATCTCCTGAGGAGAAGACGGAGCCAGCACGACGGCGTGCGTATTGCCGTGTCCCAGTCCGCGGCAAACGAGTTTGATATCGGCCTGCTCGGGGGCAATATTGCCAAGTCCCGGACCGCCTCGCATGATATTTACAAATACGGCCGGCACCTCGGCTCCGATCATATACGAGATCCCCTCGAGCATAAGGCTGAAGCCTGGTGACGAGGTAAAGGTCATCGTGCGCATGCCGCCGCCCCCACAGCCGTACATCATGTTGACAGCGGCGATCTCGCTGACGGCCTGCAAAAACGTGCCGCCCACTTTCGGCAGTAAACCTGCGAGAAATTCCGCTCCCTCGGTCGACGGCGTAATCGGATAGCCGAAAAAGCGGCGACAGCCTGACAAAACGGCGCCGACGGCGGATGCATGCGTTCCCTTCAGTACAAGCGGTTCGACCTTCGGCAGCCGTCGTCTTTTGTCGGGTACCGCTGTTGGCTCCAGTGCCGTCGATGCTTTGCTCCCGAACAAGGTTTCCGGATCGACATCGGTCGGATCGAAATCTTCGAATGGCCGCGGCATCAGGCCGAACGGTTCCGGACATGCCTCAAAACAGACACCGCACGCATTACAAGTCTCGAGATCGATCGTGACGGGCGTCAGACCGGTCACAGGATCGATCTCGGTTCCATAGGAGATGCAATCCCGGGCGCACGCTTCTATGCAGCGCCCGCAAGCTTTGCAAAACTTCGGAAAAAGAAAAGGTTTGGCTTTGTCAGCCTTTTTCGTCGTCGGCATACGGGATCGAATTAGACTGGTAACGATCGCACGGCATCCGAAGTCACTACGGGATGCCCACGGATCGCATCGGTTGATTTCCGAAACCAAATGTATACGGTGCACCGGATAAAATATCCGGAAGCGCTTTCAAAGCTGACATGCAACGCCCTTCGGGAATGCGGGGGATTCCCCGACACGCGGGGTAAGCGTACCCCCCACAACAGAGAGGCCGGCACGGACGGAGAATATCCGTTGTCGCATTCATGTACCATGGCCGGCGGATGTATGGTATTCATCATGGCCTATGCAAAGAACAAAGATGTAGCAAATTCCACATTGCGCCTGGTGTCTTCTATGAAGTGATCGGCCCTTCCGCCGGTTTCAAGGACAAACCATTTATCATATCCGATATCGCGTAAGGCAACGGCGGCGGCCTCGAAGTCGACACCTCCCGATGAAGGAGCACCGAATACCGGCGTCATGGGATCGTCCAGTCCGAGTGTTTCCTTAAGATGAATTTCGCAGATTCGATCCGCCCCAAGCATTCGCAATTCTCCCGCTACATCGTACCCATAGCCGGTGCTGTTCCCGAGGTCGTAATAAACCTTCACGGCAGGTGAGCCGACCCTGTCGATTAATTCCAGTTCCTGTCGAGCGGAAAGCGTGTCTTCAAGTCCGATCACCAGACCCAGATCTTCCGCACGCGGTGCGATCTGTTTCAAGGCGGCGACGACACGGTCGACACCGGTTCGGTCCAGGGCATAGCTGGCAAACGGTCCGGAGGCTTCGTTGATGAATCCTCCGTCGTCTGCGCGTTTTCTAAGGTCGGCGTCGCCGAAGAATGCCGTTAAGATGCAGGTTGATCCCAGCACCGCTGCCGCCTCAAGCGCGTCGATGACATAGACTGCCGCTTCAGGCTCCGATTTGAGGGGAATCTGGTTCAAAATGCCGCCTGCAGCCACCGACGGAAACGAGACACCATGTGCTCTGCCCAGTTCCAGGTAGCGGTTCCTCACAGACGGATCGCGCAGAGAAATGGCGTCCGGGTTCGTGCCGACGCTGACCTGAATACCATTCAGTCCCACCGACGCAGCAAGGGGAATGGCTTCAGGGTCGCAGGGTTCTCCCAGATTCCAGTCGCATATGCCGATTCTCTGTCCGGATACTGTTCCCGGTGCAGGCCGTGTGCAGGAAGTTGCCAGTACAACGGGCACCGCTTGTGCGGCGCGCGATACGAAATCTCTTCTCGTCATCGTTCCCTAAACATCTAGTTGAATACGTGTAACGCCTCGCACGAGGTCGAGGCAAATAAGTAGGCGATCCTCGTGTCGTGTCCATCGGTTGGAATCGAGCAAGTCGATGCTATCCACATGTTCGGGACGCCGGGACCCGGCTCCGTCTGCAATGCCGATTGACGATACCTGGACGCCGCTGAGTGCGATGGTAAAGCGCGGGGCGGCAAAGGGGGCATGCAGGTCGATGGTGTTTCCCGTCCGGCGGATCTCGGTGAGTACCTTGGCCGCCCAATAGCGGGCGATTTCGGAGTTTTTCATCCAGCGTGTCCGTGGAAACCGTCTCTCGAGCCGGTCGACTACCGCCTGGAAAACCTTGAAACCGATTTGCTGTCCATTGTAGTAGATACCGGGCCAGTGGCAAACAAGTACGGCGGGTTGACCGCTCTCGATTACCTCCACCAGCCGGCCGGCGGTGAGGTCTTCGGTTATAAACCGATCCGGGTTTCCGGGAACGAGGCCGTCCCAGCCGCCGAACCAGTCTCCGGTGCATCCAACGATTGAAACCACACAACGGGGGTCGGCTCCTTTTAGCCCCGACGCATGATAGACCTTCGGCTGAACGTCCGCATCCGGATCCGTGTACAGGTTACGAAAATAGTGAGGCACTTCTGCGCTGTAGACATCGCGGACCGCCTCGAGCGTTCCAAGGGCAAGGTTGTTTTGATTTCTGCTTCCGAATCCGCCGGGGGTGGTATGGCCTTCGCAGGGCAATCCCACGCGCTTCAATATGCGAAGAGCGTAGGCAATGTAGGCGGCCAGTTCGTCAGCACTCTTGTCCTGGCTCCAATCCCAGTTTTCCATGAAAGCCGGGGTCGGTTCCGGATACGGGCGGCCCGTCTTGATGTCGATAACCCTCGTGTGGCTGATCATCTCGGGATGTATATCCCAGTCTTGAACCATAAATTCGCGCACGAGGTCGAGAGAGGCTTCGAGCTCAGACCTGGACCAGCCGGGCAGGAATCGATCGATCCACCCCACGCATGCGGGATAGGGAACGATACTGTACTTGCCCTTGACGCCCTTGCTGCGGCACCACTCGCCGAAAGTGCGTACAAATGTGTCGGGAATCTCACGGGGAAGCAGCCTCCATGCCTGGCGATAACGGTCGGGAAAGACCTCCTGAAACTGAGGTATGCCATAGTGCGCCAGGTTCACCAGGCACGTCGAGTCGTCGATGATGAAACTGAGCGGCACACGGTCGGCCGGGTTGACGACGCGAACGGAAGGATCCTGGAACGGGCGTTCACCCAAATCCACATCTGGAGGAGGTGGCGGCCACTGTGCTCCGGTAAATTGCATCGGGTGCCGGTTTGAGAGCGCCGTCGCGCCGAAACCGGCTGCGGAAAGCCTAACGAATGAGCGTCTGTTCATGGAAGGTTCCTCATCCAAAACGAACGGTACGAATTGCGTCCTCCTTGCCGGTGGCTTCGACAATCGGTGCATAGAGTTCCGGTCTTCTCGCTTGCAGCCACCTGCGTCCCGAACTCTGTTCCAGAAGGGAACGGTAACAGTCGGCGACGACCATATCGTCCTCGATTGCCGATGTTTCGGCGGCTATTTCACCGTATGGATCAATAATCATGGCATTTCCGGTCCGGACTTCATCATCGTCTCTTCCCACGCCATTACTGAACAGAAGATACATGCCGTTGTCATGCGCGCGTGCAGGTAGCCAGCGCATCAGCCATTGCCTTCCCTTCGGTCCGGTGAATTCCGACCGTAACGTTTCCGGGTCGTCATGTCGCCGTTCCCATAAATCGACGTCGATACGTCCCATGGCCCGCGGACTTCTGGAGGCGCATCCACCGGTCTGATGCGGGGCCATCAAGATCTCTGCCCCCGACAATGCCGTGATTCGTGCATTTTCGATGATATTGTTGTCATAGCACGTCAGTACGCCTACCTGCCAACCTTCCGGCGTCTGAAAAACGGTGTACGAATCGCCCGAGGCCATGTGCTCGGAAATAAAACAGTGAAGCTTGCGGTGGGTGAGAGTCCGTCCGTCTGAAAGCGCCACTACGTAGGTGTTATAGAGGTTGCCGTCAGGTGCACGTTCGATCAGGCCTGCACCGATGGTCAGGTGAAACTGCCGTGAAAGGTGCAGGAGTCTTTTTGTGGATGCTCCTCCCGGTACCGGTTCGGCCAGATCCGCTATATCGGACCTGGAGAGGTTTCGCACGTGCCAGTATCCGGTGATGCACATTTCCGGAAACGCGACGATATGTGCGCCGGCCCTGTGTGCCAACTCCGAAAACTGTGCGACCTTCGACAGGTTTACCTCTTTATTCCCGGGCCGATGCTGAAACTGCACCGAGGCTGCTCGTATCGTATCCATATGGGATGTGGTCTTGGTTCAATATAGCATGGCCGCACCGGCAGGCTGCGATCATTTCCCGCCTTCAGGTTACATCGTTGTCCGTGAGTTGTTGCGGCTGTATTATTTCACCGCTTCAACGATAGATTTCCCGCGAACCAAACCAAAATAATATGCTTGTTTTGATTAGAGATGACTACGGCGCAATGAGTCTCGAAGCTGCACGCCGCGTGGCGTCGCTGGTGCGGCGGAAACCCGACTGTGTGTTGGGTTTTGCCACCGGTTCAACGCCTTTGGGGCTGTACAAGGAGCTCATTCGTTTGCACCGGGACGAAGGGCTGGACTTCAGCAAGGTTGTTTCTTTCAATCTGGATGAATACGTAGGTCTACCTCCGAAACATGATCAGAGCTATCACTACTTCATGTGGGAGAACCTATTCAAGCACATCAACATCGCGGAGCACAACGTGCACATCCCGATGGGAATGGCAGAAGACATCGATGCATTTTGCCACTGGTACGAGGAGCGGATCCTGACTTTCGGCGGAATCGATTTGCAGATCCTGGGTGTCGGGGGAAACGGTCATATCGCTTTCAACGAGCCAGGGTCTTCACTGGGATCCCGCACACGGATTAAAACGCTCAAGGGATCGACGCGGGAGGCCAATGCACGGTTTTTTGCGAGCAAAAAGGAAGTTCCGGTCTACGCGATAACGATGGTGTCGGTACGATTATGGAAGCCGACGAACTGCTGCTGCTGGCAAACGGATCCGCCAAGGCGGAGGCGATAAAGATGACGGTGGAAGGTCCGATTACCTCGCATGTTCCCGCAACGATCGTGCAACTGCACCGCTACGCTACAGTGGTCGTGGACAGAGAGGCGGCGTCATTGCTCGAGGGTGAATACCTGGAATAGGAATCGTTTCCGGGATTCGGTTTCTTACGTTCGTAAAGCGCAAGACCCCAGGACTATATCATTTTTCAGGATGTCGGAGTTGAATGCTATTTGTCTGGAGGAAATGGAATTGTCTGGAGGAAATGGAAGTGGACCAAGAAGCGGTCTACGCCACGCAGCCCCACTTTTTGCAGCGCCGGATCGAGGGCCTTCCGGCCGAGGCGCCGGCGTTTGAAGAACCATGCGACCCGGTGAAATCGGCGGAATCATTTACCGTTGACGGCTCGGACACCCAATGACTGCGGGTGCTTATGACGGGATTCGACCATAGGGGTTTATCGATCGGGATCGCGGGTCCCGGTGCGGTGGGCAATGCACTTGCCCTCCACCTTCAATCGGCGGGTTTCCGGATTACTACGGTCCTGGCAAAGGACCGGTCTGCTGCACGGGTGTTGGCCTGTCGAACGGGAGCAGAGCCTGCGGAATTGGGCGATGCCGGTACCACGATCGAATGTGACGTACTGTTTTGCTGCGTACCGGACGACGCCATTGAATCCGTCGCCAGACAACTGGCGCCCATGCGTCCTTCGTGGGCAGGTGTGGTCGTAGCCCATACTTCCGGCGCCTGCGAGGCATCGCTACTGCAGCCCATTCGTTCGGCAGGAGGAGCCGTCATGAGCTTCCACCCCCTGCAAACATTTACGCGGGAAGAACGCGAAGGGCTGTTCGACGGAATCTACGTGGCGCTCGAGGGAGATCCGGCGGCAGTCGAAACCGGACGTCGCATTTCGGAAGCGCTCGGGTGTAGACACGTTCTCCTGGACGAAGAGGCCAAACCCTTGTACCATCTCGCCGCATCGACCGCTTCAAATGCGCTCGGGGTACTGCTGGCGATGTCCTGCGAACTGTTTAACACCGTTGGCATCGACAGCGATACGGCCATTCGGATGTTGCAGCCGCTCGTCGACCGCACGTGGTCCAACGTGCAGCGGCTACAGCCCGAACGCGCTTTGACCGGTCCCGTCGTTCGCGGTGACGTCTCGACGGTGGAAAGGCACATCGCAGCGATCGAACGCCACGCGCCGCATCTCGCACCGGCGTTTGCCGCACTTGTGACCGAGGCGGTCCGTTTGTCGGTACGCTCGGGTAGACTCCATATCGAGCCTGCAGATGCGATACTCGACCGGATTCATGCGCTGCTCACGGCAGCGGACGGCTGAACCACGTGGGCGGTTGCGCGTTCATCCTGCCCACTTTAACTGCGTACCTGCACCCCGTCACGTGGCGGGAACGATCATATGGACGATCTCGATATTGCCTGGGAAGAGACGCGTGCAGCCGTCGCAGGCATTTTAGGCCGGAAACCCGGAGTGGAGGGATTGCTGTTCCTGATCGGGTTACATGCGGATGGTAGGGGATTTGAGCCGGAGCTTTCGAAAGATGAGAAGCAACGACTCATAATAGCGGGCGGCAACCGGGCGCTCTCCGAGGCAGGCGTGTCGCCGGATACGGGCAGTCACTTTGGTGTGCCAAACGAGGACACCGATGGAAGACCGCGTGATGAAACCGCTTCAGGGGGTCCGGATAGCGAAGACGTCCTGAAAGAGGGGATCGTACGCTACATTCGCAGGGCGATGCACGATATCGGCTAACCGGTTCAGGTGGCCTGCCTGATGTTGAACGATTGAACAGACGCGGCATGCATTATTTTCAACAATCGGTCTCGCTATTCATATCACTGGCAGTTTTTGCCACGGCAGGCTGTGCCCAGCAGTCGGGTGGATACTATGCGATCGACACCCCGATGGGTCGCATGGTCGTGCGCACGTACGAGGACACACCCGGGCACAGTGCGAACTTCGACAGCCTCGTATCGGAAGCATATTTCGATTCGACGACCTTTCATCGAGCGATCGACGGCTTTATGATTCAGGGCGGTGATCCGAATTCGAAGTCAGAGCCGCTTCAGGACGATGGTCAGGGCGGGCCCGGATACACCCTTCCGGCCGAAATAACTCCGGATCGATTCCACCGGCGCGGTGCCATGGCCGGCGCCCGGCTGGGCGATGATGTGAATCCTGAGAGAGCATCGAACGGAAGCCAGTTCTATATCGTGCAAGGCGGCGTTCCCCTTTCCGGCACACAGCTTACGCAGTTGGAAGAGCAACTGAGGATGCAGCGGAGGGATCCTGATTTTGCCTTTACCGACGAAGCGCGTGCCGCATATACGCAATCCGGCGGAGCACCGCATCTGGACGGTGCATACACCGTATTCGGGGAGGTTGTAGAAGGCTTCGACGTTCTTGACCGGATTGCCGGCGTTCGTACCATGCGAAAACGTCTGCAGGAGCAGGATCCGACCGTCGATCCGAACGGTGTTGATCCTGCGGTAATCGACCAGCCACCTGAAAAGATCTGGATGATCATTCGACCGTTACCCGGCTATCAACCCGAAACCCGGTGATCAACGGTCCTACAAGCGACCTGGACATGTCTACCCAACGAAGCGAACAGGAAATCCAACGACGCGAGCAACGCAAAGCGCTCGAAGCATTGGATATTACCCCGTATCCCTATTCCTGGGAGATTACGGACCGGGCGAAGGAGATCCTCGAGACGTTCGAACCGGACAAACACCAGCCCGTGGAGAATGGCGGGCAGGCAACGGAGGAGGAGTTGTACAGGGTATCGGTTGCCGGACGGGTCATGACGATACGTGTCATGGGTAAGGCATCATTCTTCGAACTCCAGGATGATTCCGGTCGCATTCAAGTCTACGTGCGAAGAGACGACCTGCCGGAGGGATTCTACAATGCTGTTTTCAAAAAGCTCATTGCAATCGGTGACATCGTCGGCGTGAAGGGACACGTTTTCAAGACGAAAACAGGACAGGTCTCCATTCACACGCATACTTTCGAATTGCTGTCCAAATCCTTGCGGCCCATTCCCGTCGTCAAGGAGAAAGGGGGGCAGGTGTACCATGAGGTAACGG
>CAZIIP010000054.1:0-13218 GCA_964539455.1 uncultured Rhodothermales bacterium | reverse complement strand
TTTTGACGCCGAATTGCCGCGTGAGAATATCGAGGAGCACTGTGTCTGGTACGAGCACCAATTGCACAAGCAGGGAGGGTACGATTTGCTACTATTGGGCATTGGGCGATCCGGACACATCGGATTCAACGAGCCCGGATCTACACTCGAAACCCGGACGAGGCTGGTAACACTTGATCAGGTCACGCGACGCGATGCTGCCAGTCAATTCTTCACCGAGGCCAACGTACCGCGTGAGGGTTTGACGATCGGAATAGCAACAATCCTCGAGGCGAAGGAGATCATCATGATTGCTTCGGGTGAGCACAAGGCGCCTGTCGTAAGGCGCGCGCTTGAAGAGGATCCGAACGATGTGATTGCAGCGACCTTTTTGCAGTATCACGACGACACCACTGTTTATCTGGATCGCGCGGCTGCGGCGGAGTTGACACGTTCGAAGACACCGTGGTTGGTGGGAGACGTCGACTGGACCGAGGAATGGGAAACCCGTGCCATTATCTGGCTCTCACAAAAGCTTGGAAAACCGATCATGCATCTCGACAGGTCGGATTTTCATGCAAACCATCTACACCAGCTTGCCTATCGGTACGATCGCATCGATGCGTTGTGTGTCAGGGTGTTCGAGGACCTGCGCCGCAAAATTCGCTATCCGTCCGATTTGCCGTGCGGCCAGAATGTCATTCTTTTCAGTCCTCATCCGGATGACGACGTCATATCGATGGGAGGGATGCTGGACAAGCTCGTATCCAACGACAACGAGGTAACGATTGCCTACATGACCAATGGTTCGGTAGCGGTTTTCGACGACGCGGTGGAAAGGCACCTTGAATTTCTATCAATGGCGATCGAACTGGTGGATTCGGACGTGTACGAGCAGTTGAAACCGAAAATTCGTGAGATCGAGAGGTTTCTCAACAACAAGGAAGTGGGTTCGGTCGATACGGAGGTCGTTCAGATGCTCAAGGCATACATCCGATATACGGAGGCGGTGGCCGGCATCAAGGTGATGGGACTCGGTAATGAGAACGCCCGATTTCTGGATATGCCGTTTTACCGGACCGGTCAGGTCAAAAAGGCGCCCATCGGGGAAGAGGATGTCGCGATCGTACTGGATTTATTAAGGGAGAAACGACCTTCGCACATTTTTGTAGCGGGCGACCTGAGTGATCCACACGGTACGCACCGTACGTGCTATGATGCGATCCATGAAGCACACGACAGGTTCAAGGCTGAAGTAGCGGAATCAAGGAATAGCCGAGCGAACAACGGTGGCGTTGCCCCTTTGGTCTGGCTCTACCGCGGTGCCTGGCAAGAGTGGGACATCTATCAGGCGGATATCTTTATATCCTTGTCAAAAGCCGATCTTCGTCGAAAAATAGAGGCCATCCATCGACACGAATCGCAAAAAGACCGCGTGATGTTCCAGGGCGGATACGACGACCGGGAGTTTTGGGAGCGGGCGCGAGATCGAAATATCGGTACGGCCAAAAATCTGGATGCATTGGGTTTGCCGGCATTCTATGCAGCCGAAGCATTTGTTGTGGCAACGGACATGCCGTCTTAGCGATCGCCAATCGCTTCATCTGCACCCGAACGTCGAGAGTTGCCTCTGCATCATCCAGCCGTTAACAGTTGCCTCTGCACTCGGACATCGAGAGCTGCCTCTGCATCCAGTCGTTAACAGTTGCCTCTGCACCCGGACGTCGAGAGTTGCCTTTGCATTCGGCCGTTAAGAGCTCCATCTGCGTCCGCACGTCTAGAACGCCCCAATCAATTTTGCGGCCATCAGCAGAAGTGCGACTACCAAAACGCCACGGATCACCTTCTCTCCGCGCCGCACACTGATGCGCGCAGCCCACCAAGCTCCCAGCGCATTGCCGGCCGCCAGACACAATCCCAGCACCCAGTTAACGTGTCCGGTGAAAACAAAAACGGCCAATGCGGGCAGCGTATAGAGAAGCACGATCATCACCTTGTGCATATTGACAAACACAAGGTCCATACGAAGCAGATGATAGAGAGTCGCCATCAATAGAAATCCGACGCCCACCTGGATGAATCCACCATAGAATCCGATTCCAAACAGGGCCGGGTAGACCCAAAAGGATTTCCGTCCATCGGGGCTGGTTTCCGAATGATTGCGCCGGGGAAGCAGCATAGAGATGACGACGCCCACGATGACAATCGCGAGAATTCGTTCGAACCACTCGTTGCCGATATTTACGGCGACGACGGCACCCACGATGGATCCGGGAAGTGCAAGTACGGCAAATACAGCGCTTTCTCTAAGTCTACTGATCTTCTCATTTCTGAACGAAGCGCTTGCCGAGACATTCTGAAGGACAATGGCAATGCGGTTCGTGCCATTAGCCGTCACCGCATCCAGGCCGAGAAAAATGAGTATGGGTAGGGTAAGTGCCGAGCCCCCACCGGCCATCACATTGATAATGCCGGCTGCCGTTCCGGCCGCGAACAAAAGACCAATTTCATGGATTTCCGGCATGTCGGAGGCGTCGGTGGGTCTGGGAATGGCTCAGTACGCCCGAGGATCGATTCGGATCTGCCTGACTAGAGACCGACCTTTGAAGCGGCATTATCCCGAAAAAGCGAACCGTCACGCACATATCTTCTGGCCATTCGTTCCGTTTTCCAGCCGCCTTGCCGTACGATAGATGCTTCGTCCACACCGGAGATGGCTGCCTGGGTGGCCAAACCCGATCTAAGACTGTGCCCTGCATAATCGGCCGCATCCAGGCCGGCCGCCAGGGCCGTACGTTTGACGATCAGTGCAATGGCGTTTCCGGACAGTGGATTTTCTCCGATGTTGCCGTGACGGTCGATTTTCCTGAACAGCGGTCCGGAATCAAGTCCTGCACATTCTATCCAAAGCTGCAGCGCTTTTACCGGACACGCAGCTGTTTGACCATAGGGAATACCCTTTTTGTATCCTTCGCCTGACTGATCGGTTTTCGAGCGCTTGACAACTACGACCAATCCTTCCTTGACGAAGCGCACATCCTCCAATCGCAGCGCGGTGATTTCGGAGCGCCTGAAGCAGCCCGCAAATCCGACAAGCAGAAGTGCCCGATCACGGATACCCTGAAGCGTATCCGGCAGCGCATGCACCATTGCTACGATATCGTCGGTCAGAAGCGGCGCTTTGCCGACCTGCATCACGCCTTTCATGCGCTTGATGCCCTCCCAGGTAGAACGAACCAGCGGATCCTTCGCCGGGCTTTCATGGCCTGAGAGTTCGTGTATTTTCGAGACGGCGGTGAGTCGCAGACGCAGGGTGCTTGAGGATACCTCATCAGCGTCCTGCGATAGAAATAATGCCAACGTGGACGGGTCCGCCGGCATGCTCCTCAAACCCTGTTCCCGGCACCAATCCTCGAATTGCTTCCAGTTTGACAGATAAGTTCGCACCGTATTCGGTGCCTTCGCGTTGCGCAAGTAAAAACGCAACTTGTCCTTTGCCTTTTGAAGCGCCACCTGACGGGGCACCAGTTCACTTTGCTTTTTGTATGACATTATGAATTCTGACTTGTGATAGCTATCAATTATCACAAGTGATAATATACGTATCAGAGAGCTTATTCCGCAAGGATTTTCTTTGCTCCTTTGTCACTTATAACAATCACGGCCGAAGCCATCACACCGCCACTTCACCATACCGACCGGACTACCAGACCTCCGATACCGCACGTCTTAGGCACGATTCACTTGCCCTGACAGAATGACATATCTTTTTGCACCAGCAGCAACACATATGTGCACACGTCCTGTTCAACAGATAAAGCGGATCCGATATACGCTCGTATGCTATGCTCATATAACGGTATTTAGCGCATCACTTAAAGTAATACTTTAATAATATGAATTGTTAATCCACCCCGGAGTATTGGATGTGAATTTGGGTAAACAGCGTGGTTGTATGATCGACCAATGAAAACGGTGCATTCCCACGTCCTCTCTCCTGCCCTCTTTCAGCACGGTCACTTCCCCGCCGTTTCAACCTCTTCTGCAGGCAGAGGGCTGCCGATCAGACATCGGGCAGTGTTTCGACAGGCGGCGCGTTGGCGTAGCGGTCCGGGACCTGTTTGCGCTAAGCGGAAGGTTGTCGTTGCGCCTGGAGTTTGACCGGTCAACGCGCGATCGTTTCTCCCGTCTCGGCGTGGAAGAAATGGAGGCTTTCGGTGTCGAACGCTAGACGGATACGATCTCCCGTTTCGGGCAGCGGCTGGGGTGAGATTCTTCCGACCAGCACACCTGATTCATAGCTTGCGTAGAGCACAATCTCATTACCCATGGGCTCAACAACGTCCAGAAACAATTCACCAGCCGCCTTGATCTCGTCGCCATGGTCGGGGCGATCCAGGTAGATATTCTCCGGTCTGATGCCGAGAACAATCGGTCCGGCAAGCAACGACCGCTTGTCGTCGAGTGGAAGGGAGAGTTGTTTATCGTTGGATACAAATGATCTTCCGGCGGATACTTCAATGGTCCCTTCAATAAAGTTCATTGAGGGACTGCCGATGAAACCGGCGACAAATCTGTTGGTCGGATTGTTATAGAGGTTCAGCGGCGTATCGATCTGGTGAATCTCGCCGTCTTTCATCACCACGATCCGGTCGCCCATCGTCATGGCTTCCACTTGGTCGTGGGTGACATAGATCATCGTCGCGCCGAGTTTTTGATGCAGCTTGGAGATTTCCGTACGCATCTGCACCCGGAGTTTTGCATCCAGGTTTGACAACGGTTCATCAAAGAGAAAAACCTGCGGTTTGCGTACGATGGCACGCCCGACGGCCACACGTTGTCGTTGACCGCCCGAGAGTTGCTTCGGCTTGCGTTCCAGGATTTCGCTGATGCCCAATGTCGTTGCCGCTTGTTCCACTCGTTCCCGGATTTCGTTTTTAGCGTATTTTCTAAGCTTAAGGCCGAAAGCCAGGTTATCGAAAACGGTCATGTGCGGATAGAGCGCGTAATTCTGGAAGACCATCGCGATATCCCGGTCCTTTGGTGCCACCTCGTTTACAATGCGATCACCGATCCGGATCTCGCCTTCGGAAACGGTCTCGAGACCGGCAACCATGCGTAGTGTCGTGCTTTTGCCACATCCCGAAGGACCTACCAGCACAATAAACTCACCGTCAGGTATATCAAAAGTCGCTCCCTTTACGGCCTCGAAGCCGTTATCGAAGACTTTCCGGACGTTGTCTAGATGTACACTTGCCATTATTTCTCCCGAACTGATTGTGAAGCAAAGATACCAAATCGGACCTGCAGTTTGATCATTTGCGGGGTACTTTGCGTCCTAAATATGCCGCTATGCAATCATGCACTGCCATACTTCTACCGGTTGACTTAGTTTGTTTCGTTAGTCGGCTACTGAACCTGAATCGTTTAGGTGGGTAGGCAGTAGTTATGCACTGCAGGGTATCGACTTGATCACTAGCTGAAACGTGCGCGATCGTTTCATGGAAAAGTCAAAAGTCACTATATACGACGTTGCGGGCGAAGCCAACGTCGCCATCTCGACGGTCAGCAGGGTGTTAAATGGTTCCCCCGAGGTTTCCGAGGAGACCCGGGAACGTGTATTGTCGGCCATCGACAAGCTGCAATTTCGACCGGCGAGAACGGCAAAAATGCTTGCGCAGAAGGAAAGTGACTCCATTGCCGTAGCACTTCCTTCCTTTACCTCCCAGTTTTACAACGAGATTTTGAAGGGCGTCAAGGACTGCCTGAGGGAGCACGATATCGACCTCCTTCTGTGCAACCTCGGCTCTTCTTCACCTTATCAAACCTTGTGGCGTTTTCTCAATCGAGGTGCTGTCGATGCTCTTCTGCTGGTGTCATTGCCACTGAATGACAGGCTCAAGCGGGAGTTGCTCATGCTGCAGGCGCCGGTAGTTCTTATCGGTACCCAGTCTGAACAATTCGACGGCTACCATTGGGACGACCGTGCAGGTGCGCGCTCGGCCATGAGGCATCTCCAGGAGATGGGCCACGAAAAGATCGGCATGATTAGCTCTCATGCTTGGAGCTTTAATACGGAAGGCCGCATCGAGGGATTTCGGAGTGCCCTGGAAGAGAGCGGAAATACGTTCAATCCCGACCTCATTCAAACGGGAGACACGCTAAAACACGCCGGTTTTAGCGAGGAAGCGGGATACGAGGCTATGTTCAAGCTCCTGGACATCGAGCCCAAGCTCACTGCCGTATTCGCTCAAAGCGACGTACAGGCACTGGGAGCATGGCACGCTCTTCGTGAACTCGGCAAACGTGTTCCGGAAGACGTTGCCGTCGTCGGATACGACAATATTAAACTAAGCCGCTACATCGGACTTTCGACCATGGACCAGCATATGCAGCAAGTCGGTCGTGCTGCAACCGAACTCGTTCTTCATCGTCGAAACGAGCCGAAAATAGAACCTGTCGTCAAAATGATCACCCCGGAGCTAAAGATCAGACGCTCCAGCCAGTTTAGAAGAACAGCCTGACATGACCAATCCTGCATCATCGATTCGCCCAATCATTCAGAATCAACTCAACCGCTGCGTCGTCGAGACAGAACTCTCATCGTTCGGAGAACGCTACCGTGGGAAAGTACGCGATACGTATCGCACGGGAGACGGTCGCATGATCATCGTAACCACCGACCGAATCTCTGCGTTTGACTTCGTGCTCTCCCAAGCGATACCGTTCAAGGGTCAAGTGCTGAACGAGATTTCGAATTTTTTCTTCGCGGACACCAAGGACGTGGTCACAAACCACGTTATGGCTACGCCCGATCCCAACGTCACCATCGGTAAGACATGCGAGGTAATCCCCATCGAATTTGTGGTACGGGGCTACTTGGTCGGTCACGCCTGGCGTGTTTACCGGGACGGCGGACGCACATTGTGTGGGCAGCCTCTGCCTGAAGGTCTCCAGCAAAACAGCAGACTCCCCTCCCCCATTCTGACGCCATCCACCAAAGCCCAGTCCGGGCATGACGAGGACATTTCGGCAGATGAAATCCTCCAACAACGGATCATTTCAAAAGATTTGTTCGAGCAGTTGGAAGCCATATCGCTTGCGCTCTTTAACCGTGGCACACGGACGGCTGAGAAAAGAGGCCTCATTCTCGTAGATACCAAATACGAGTTCGGACATGACCGTGAGGGCAATGTGGTGCTCGTCGACGAAGTCCACACGCCCGACTCTTCCCGGTATTTCTACCTCGACACATTCGCGTCACTGTTCGCAGCTAACGAACCACAGCGTCAACTCTCCAAGGAATTTGTGAGGGAATGGCTTATGGACCACGGATTTCAGGGTTTGGAGGGACAGACGATGCCCGATTTGTCCGATGATTTCCGGGTACAGGTGTCCGAACGCTATATTGAGCTTTACGAGATGCTTACGGGAAGATCTTTTACCCCGGACACCTCTCCCGACCCGGTCGCGCGTATCCGGAAGGCGCTGGAAGGCTACTTCACCGGCTAGCATCTTGTGCGGCGCATAGTGGCGAAGAAGACGAAAAGATCACTTCCGGTTCGGGAACGACCCTGCTGCCCAGACGCTTTCCCCGTCTTCGAAGTGTTCACGTTTCCAGATCGGCACCTCACGTTTCAGCGCATCAATCAGGTACCTGCAAGCCTGGAAGGCTTCGGCGCGATGAGCGGCAGAGGTGCCGATGGCCACACTGGCCTCTCCGACCGGCACTTCGCCCAGTCTGTGCACAACCGCACAACGCTTGAGCGGCCATTCCTTGCATGCTTTTTCGACCAGCCTGCGCATCTCCCGCACGGCCATTTCCTCATACGCTTCGTAGAACAACGTCACAACCCTTCGATTGTCTGCGTGATTTCTAGTGGTACCAAGAAACAGACAGTGTCCACCTGCTGCGTTATCGTGCAGATGCGCGAGAACAGCCGCAAGATCAATGCTGTAGTGTGCAAGAGCCACGTATGATCGTGAATCGCTCTCGGTCATTTGTCGCTGTTCTATCCCCCGCTGACAGGTGTAATCAACGCAATTTCGTCTCCGTCTTCCAGCAAACAGTCCGAACCGACGTATTCAGAATTTTTCGCCAGGCGGATAACATCCCGGTATGCGCCGAGTGACCCGTGCGCAATTTGCAGATGTTCGAGCAGGTCGGCACCGGTCCAGCCCGGCCCGATGTTCGTTTCAATACGGGACGCTCCTACGGCATCCTTGAGGGTACTGAACAGAAGAACTTCTACCTTCATCATCATTTCCTCATTATTCATCCGGCCGACCGCCGCATTCGAGGCGATCGTATTATCCGTTTCGTCCCGGCCCTGCCGGGCAGTTTAGGTGCAAGATACCTCCGACACGCGAGCCGGCCTTATGCCGTCAACCGGATGTATCGGCATGAACGGCCGCAGGATCTGGATGTTCGTTTTCTCTAGTTGGCAAATCGAATAGTGCGAACCGGATCCGTGCGAGAGGCAACCCGCGCCGGGACATAGGCAGCCAGTGTGCATAGAGGCAGGGCTATTGCTGCGACGATCAGAAAATCGAACACGTTGAGCGCTATTGGGGCCACATCCATATAGTATGTTTCCTCGGGCAACGGAATGATTTGACAGCGTATTTGCAGCATGGCGAGAATCAGCGCGAATAATTCTCCTATGATGAGTCCGGCCAAGCCGATCAGAAATCCCAAACGCTGGAAGAGACGACGAATCGTTCCGGCGGATGCACCCATGGAGATCAGAATGCCGACGTCCTTGGTCTTTTCCAGGACCATCATGAGGAGGATACCGATGATGCTCAATGCAGCCACGAAGATAATAATGCCTATTACGAGCGGGATGATACTCTCCTGCAAATTGATCCAGTCAAAAAGATTCTGATTCACCTGTTCAACAGAGCGCGCCAGCACCGGAAAACCCAAATCAAGTTCAATGTCGAATGCAAGGTCGTCGGCTCCGGCCACGCTCTCAGCATAAACGTCGAGCCGAGAGGCTTCGGTTTCGGTATATCCAAAGAGCCCACGGGCCGAACGTAGGTCGGTAAAAGCATATATTTGATCGAATTCCGCAAAACCTGTATCGTAGATTCCCGCTACCTTGAACTGCTTGACCTTTGGCCGGGCAAACAGGCGTCCAATACCACCGGCCGCAAAATCATCGCTTCCGCCGAGCGAAAACGTGGTAACCAGATCACCTGTTTCTATGCCAAGCGTACGGGCAATCATTTGGCTGACCACCACGACCGGGCGCCCGTCTACGGGTGACAAATACGGTGAACCTTCGATGATATTGTCAACAAGCAACGCATTGGAATCGGGTGTCCCCCAAAGGCCGATACCGTCAATATTCTCAGATGAACGCAGCAGTGTTAATTCCTGCACGACGGGAACGACCGCCTTGATTTCAGGGTACGCACGGAGCCTGGTAACAAGCGAGTCAATACCGCCCAGTGGTGCATCCTGCATGTTCTCGACCTGTACGTGTCCGCCGAAGTCGACGATCTTCTCCTGTATGGTCCGGCTAAAGCCCCGAGTGATGGACAGAGCAAGAATCAGGGCGCACACACCGACAGCGACGCCTCCTACTCCGACCATGGTGATGAACCGCAAAAAGCGGTGGCTGCGCGACGAAGAGCCCATTCCGATCAAATACCGGATGGACATGAATCGCTCGAACCTGCCGGGGAGTTTTCCTGGTCGCATAGTATCCGTTAGCATCGAGGTGTCGATTGAACGTAGGCTTTCCGGTCTTGTGCCCGGTACCCCCTCCGAACAAAAATTTAGACGCCCCCCATGAACAACGCACTCTTTGCCGTTCCAAAACCCAAAAACGAACCCGTGCTCAGCTACGCACCGGGTACGCCCGAACGCACAGGGCTACAGGCAATGCTGCGGAAACTTAAGGCGGACGAGGTGGAGATTCCCGCTGTCATCGACGGGCAGCGGATCCATACCGGAGATACAAGCGCGATGCATCCTCCGCATGAACTGCAGCATACGCTCGGCAAGTTTCACAAAACGGGCGCATCGGAGGTCGAAGCGGCGATAGAAGCCGCCATGGCGGCACGAAAGTCATGGAGCCGAATGCCCTGGTCGGAACGCGCAGCCATCTTTTTGCGTGCAGCCGATTTACTGGCAGGTCCGTGGCGGGAACGCGTAAATGCAGCCACTATGCTGGTCCAGAGCAAAACGGTGCACCAGGCCGAAATTGACGCCGCTTGCGAGCTGATTGACTTCCTGCGCTTCAATGCGTCCTTCCTGCAGGATATCTATACGTGGCAACCATACTCGCCGCGGGGCATGTGGAACCGGCTCGAGTATAGACCGCTGGAGGGTTTCGTATTCGCCGTAACGCCCTTCAACTTCACTGCGATCGGCGGGAACCTCCCAACCGCCCCGGCAATGGCCGGCAATACCGTTTTGTGGAAACCCGCCTCCACGGCGGTCTATTCCTCATGGATCGTTTTTCGGGTGCTGGAAGAGGCGGGCATGCCATCCGGCGTGATCAACTTTTTGCCGGGCTCGGGTAGACAGGTGGGTGATCCCGCTTTGGCATCACCTCATCTCGCCGGACTGCACTTTACGGGATCTACCGATACATTTCAGGGCATGTGGCGAACCATCGGGTCGAACATTGCCAACTACCGCACCTACCCGCGGATTGTCGGTGAAACGGGCGGCAAAGACTTCATCGTGGCCCATGCATCCGCAGATGCAGATGCCGTTGCGACGGCCATCAGCAGAGGTAGCTTTGAATACCAGGGGCAGAAGTGCTCCGCTGCCTCTCGCATGTACATCTCCTCGTCCATCTGGCCCAAAGCGCGGGAGACCTTACTGGATCAGATGGCCGGCTTTCGGATGGGTTCGCCTGAAGACTTTGGGAACTTCATCAATGCGGTCATCGATCGCTCAGCCTACAACTCTATCACCGGCTACATCGACCGGGCTGCCGCCAGTCCCGACGTTGAAGTGCTCGCGGGTGGCACCTATTCCGACGAAGTCGGCTATTTCATCGAGCCGACGGTTCTGCTGACAAGCGATCCGATGTACGAGACCATGCGGGAGGAGATATTCGGACCGGTGGCCAGTATCTATGTTTTTGACGACGACAAATTCGAAGAAACACTCGATCTGGTGAATAGCACCAGCCCGTATGCGCTGACAGGTTCGATTTTTGCCGACGATCGCGAGGTAGTCGTCAAAGCAACAGACGTTCTGTCGGATGCGGCAGGAAATTTCTATATCAACGACAAACCCACCGGTTCGGTCGTTGGTCAGCAGCCGTTCGGGGGTGCGCGGGCGTCAGGTACCAACGACAAGGCGGGATCCAGCCTGAACATGCTTCGTTGGCTGTCGGCCCGGTCGATAAAAGAAACGTTTGTCCCATCACATACCTACACGTATCCCTTCCTTGAGAAGGAGTAACGATGAAGTGCATATGACTCCCCTTCGCGTCGTTCAATTCGGCCTCGGACCCATTGGTCTTGCCACTGCAGAAGCCGTCCTCGATAAGGCCGGCTCCGGAAGGCTTGCGCTCGTTGGCGCGATCGATATTGATCCGGACAAGGTCGGATTGGACGTGGGTACACTCATCAATCACGCGGCAACCGGTATTGTTGTAGAATCTGATGCAACGGCGGCACTGTCTCGCATTCGCCCGGATTTAGTGCTGCACACAACCTCTTCGTTCCTACCGGGCGTGGTTTCTCAGTTGGAATTGTGCGCGAGGTTCGGAGCAAATGTCGTTTCTTCGACAGAAGAACTATCCTATCCATACTTTCGAAATCCTGAACTCACCGAACGATTGCATACGGCCGCTCTTGACGGAGGGATTACGATTCTCGGGACGGGCGTCAATCCGGGATATGCCATGGATACGCTGGCGCTTGCAGCAACTGCGCCCTGTTTGAAGATCGATCGGATTGTTGTTGCGCGTGAAGTGGACGCCGGACTCCGCAGGGAGCCGCTGCAAAGAAAGGTAGGGGCCGGTATTCCTGTCGAGCAGTTCCGCGAGCAGCAGGAAACGGGCACATTCGGTCACATCGGTCTGGAAGAGTCCCTGCGGATGTTGGCTGCCGGACTCGAATGGGACCTCGATGCGGTCGAGGAATCTCTCGATCCGATTGTTGCAGTTCGCAGGGTCAAAACCCGCTACCTGTCCATTGAGAAAGGGCGGGTGGCTGGGATTCACCAAGTAGCAGCGGGAGTGAAAGACGGCGAAAATAGAATTACGCTCGACCTGAAGATGTTTGTCGGTGCCGATAATCCGAGGGATGCCGTACATATTTCCGGTGATCCGCCGATCGATCTGGTTGTGAAAGGCGGCATATTTGGAGATACGGCGACGGTAGCGGCTCTTTTAAACGCTATTCCGCTGGTTCAGCGGGCACCGGTCGGACTGGTCACGATGAACGATCTGCCGGTACCCCGGGCGTTTGGCACGAACGGATTAAGGTAGCCGCGTGTGCGCGAGAATACGGGCGCCGATACGTTGCAGAGTATCCATCATCCGGGAAGTGCACCACCTTCCCTCGTCTATGCGCGTTGGCTGCGTGGACCGTTGGTATTTGCACTGTCGCCGGCACTCGTGATTGCACTGCTGCTTGCGCTGACCGGTAACCGGCCGCTCCCATTCCTTTTCTGGTCGATTCCGTCGGGCTATCTGCTCGCATCGGCATGGACCGTCTTTCAGCTACGAAGGACAACGGCGGAAGTGAGCATCCGTGCAGGATCGGTAGCACTCCGGTCCGTCTGGCAGATCGCCACCAAGGCCTCCAAGACCTGGGAGCGCCTGCTCCGGGTACTTTATACGGGCCATGCACTCGAAATCAGCCTTGGGCAGACTGTTCACACACTTCTGCCCGAAGAATGGCCCGAGTATCGACGCATGGTCAGACGCCTTGAAACCTCTTTGGCAGAGAATACCTTTACAAGCTAGCGGGAATGCACTAAGCTCTCACCCAACCGTCTACCGAATTGACTTGACCAGTTGTGGGCGCCTCGTCGCAAACGGGGCGTAGACCCAGCTTACATGATCCGTATCGACCGTTCAGCATCAACACCTCCTTTCGAGCAACTGGTTTCCCAGCTGCGGTTCCAGATTATGGCCGGTAAATACAAACCGGGCAACCTGTTGCCCTCCACGAGGGAACTCGGGGCACAGCTTGGGCTCTCCTTTCATACCGTGCAGCGCGCATACAGCCGATTGGCGGCCGACGGTTATGTCAAGGCCG
>CAZIIP010000053.1:0-13311 GCA_964539455.1 uncultured Rhodothermales bacterium | reverse complement strand
GAGCCGATATCGCCGGCGTGCTGTTCCTCGTCGGAATGGTCATGATGATGATTCGCCGCTGGGTACTGCGTCCGGAGGAATTCCGGCCGGCGGCACGAGACGATGTCGATACGTTCCCGTCGACGCGCGCAATGTCACGGGAAGACTGGCTATTCGTGGCATTGATGTTCGTCGCGGGCATCGGCGGATTTCTCGTAGAAGGATTCAGGATTCAGGCTACCCAGCCCGGTTTCGAACGTGTTTCGTTTGCGGGTTGGTCCGTGAGCCGCCTGCTGGCCGGGAGCGGCATCTCTGCCGGAGAAGCAGAGAGCGCATATGCCTATATCTGGGTCGTGCATGCAATGTCGGCACTCGTCCTTATCGGATGGATTCCTTTTTCCAAGGCCTGGCACATGGTGGCGGGGTGGTATACGGTTGCCATCCAGCCCGGACGACTAGGCGTGCTCAGTGGCCCGAACGGCGAATCCACGGCAGCCGGCTACGCTGGATTGTCCGATCTCACCAGGGGTGAGCGTGCCTCGCTGGATGCATGCATTCGTTGCGGGCGGTGCCATGTGCTTTGCCCTGCAACCGCCACCGGTTTTCCACTGTCTCCAAGAGATCTGATTCTTACGCTTCGAGCGTCGGTGGACGGTGAAACGAATGGCAAGGCGGGATTCATTTCCGGTAACGGCGATCCGTCGCCGGCAGGAGACCTCATTCCCGAGTCCTGGCTGTGGTCTTGCACCTCCTGCCTCGCTTGCGACGACGTCTGCCCACTCGGCATCCAGCACCTCCCGTTCATCGTCGAGATGCGTCGCCGGCTGGTGTCGGAGGGCAGAATCGACGAAGCCGTTCAGGAGACGCTCATGAATGTGACGCGGTACGGCAACTCGTTCGGCAAGTCCGAGCGTGCGCGTGCCAAATGGACCCGCGGACTGGATTTTAAACCCAAAGACGCCCGACGGGAGCCGGTCGAATATCTGTGGTTCCTGGGTGATTATGCCTCGTTCGATCCACGCATGCTGGAAAACACCCAGGCGACGGCGCGCGTGCTACATGCGGCCGGCATCGACTTCGGCATCCTTTACGACAAGGAGCAAAATGCAGGCAACGATGTCCGCCGCATCGGCGAGGAGGGTCTATTCGAGTTGCTGCTGGAGAAGAACGAACGGGCGTTCAGGTCGGCGGATTTTCAGAAGGTGATTACCACCGATCCGCACACCTACCACGCATTGAAACACGAGTACGGTGCCTCGAACGACGCACTTGCCGGAAAACCGGTGGTGCACTACACCGAGGTGTTTTCGGATCTGCTCGGCAGCGGCAAACTCGAGATACGTGTCGAATCGGCACAGACGGTCACCTACCACGATCCCTGTTATCTGGGCAGATACAACGGCATTTACGAGGCTCCGAGACGCGTCCTTCATGCCGTCGGTGCGCGAATCGTGGAAATGCCCCGGAACAGGTCACAGTCTTTCTGCTGCGGAGGGGGAGCCGGAAGAATATGGATGGAAGATGTCGCGGGTGTGGATGAGCGACCTGCGGAGAACCGCGTGAGGGAGGCCGCTGCGCTCGAGGGCGTCACAACCCTCGTGGTCAGCTGTCCGAAGGATCTGGTCATGTTTCAGGATGCCCTTAAATCAACGGGGTTGGAAGACCGGCTGACGGTCTGCGACATCGTCACCCTGGTCGAGGCTGCCACAAGGCAAGAGAAAACGAGGGAAGCACATGAACAACCCGAGTCGTAACGGAAACGGCATGGTCCGCGTGGGCGTGTATGTCTGCCACTGCGGAACCAACATCGCGTCGAAAATCGATGTCCAGGCGGTAGCCGACTTCGCACGGGCGCAACCTGGCGTGGTGCTGTCCAGAGAGTACAAGTATATGTGCTCCGATCCGGGACAGGAATTGATCAAGAACGACATCCGCGATCACGAACTGGAGCGCGTGGTCGTGGCTGCGTGCTCACCCTGTCTGCATGAGGCGACATTTCGCACGGCCACCGCGGAGGGCGGAATTAATCCCTACTTCTTTCAGATGGTCAACATCCGCGAGCACAGCTCGTGGGTGCATGTAGACAAGGAGTCCGCTACCCGCAAGGCGATCGACCTCATCAGGGCGGCCGTCCGCAGGGTACGGTATCACATTCCGCTCGAGGCGCGAAAGGTGCCTATTGACGACAAGGTGCTGATCGTTGGAGGCGGGATCGCCGGAATTCACGCGGCGCTGACCATCGCAAACGCGGGCAAGCAGGTGTATCTGGTCGAGCGTGAGCCGACCATCGGCGGACACATGGCGCAGTTCGACAAGACCTTCCCCACACTCGACTGCGCCGCGTGCATCTTGACCCCGAAAATGACGGCGGTCAAGTCGCATCCCAACATCACGCTGTGGACGATGTCGGAAGTGGAGACCGTTGACGGATTTGTCGGCAATTTCGAGGTGAAAGTAAAGCGGCATCCACGGTATGTCATCGAGGATGCATGCGTCGGGTGTATGGAGTGCATCGAGGCCTGCGTGTACAAAAAGCCGAAGTTCGAGGACGCGTTCAACCTCGGCCTCAGCAACCGGAAGCCGGTCTACATCCCCTTCCCGCAGGCGGTGCCGCAGGTGGTGGTGATCGACCCGGAAACCTGCATCGAGTTTGTTGCCGGGAAATGCAAAAAGACGTGTGTCGAGGCCTGCGGTGATCGCAACGCGATCGATTTCGAACAAGCGGAGACGATAGAGAAAATCAAGGTAGGCACGATCATTCTCGCCACCGGGTTCAAGACCTTCGACGCCGAGAGGATACCGTATTACGGATACGGGAAACATCCGAACATATTCACGTCACTCGAAATGGAGCGTCTGGTTAATGCATCGGGCCCGACTTCCGGTGAACTGCTACTCGGGGACGGCAGCAAACCGGAGACCGTCGGCATCGTGCATTGCGTCGGCAGCCGTGACAAGAATTACAACCGCTATTGCTCGCGGGTCTGCTGCATGTACTCGCTCAAACTCGCGCATCTTATCAAGGAAAACACGGATGCCGAAGTCTACAATTTTTATATCGACATGCGGGCGCCCGGCAAGGCGATGGAGGAGTTTTATGACCGGGTCGGCGAAGAGGGGACGCTGTTCGTTCGCGGCAAGGCGGCCGACATCTATCCGGACCCCGAAGGAAGCGGCAAACTGATCATCCAGGCCGAGGATACGCTGCTCAACCGGATCAGGAAGGTGCCGGTAGATATGGTGGTATTGTCGGTGGGACTTGAGGCGCAGGCGGATGCCGAGGAAGTACGCCGGATGTTCAACATCACCTGCTCGACCGAGGGCTGGTTTACCGAACGACATCCCAAGCTTGCCCCGGTGAGCACCTTTACCGACGGGATATTTCTGGCCGGATGCTGTCAGGGGCCGAAGGACATTCCCGACACCGTCGCCCAGGCCGGTGGGGCCGCAAGCGAGGCACTTGCCCTCTCGGGTGCCGGATACATCGAATTGGAGCCGAATACGGCCTATGTGGTGGAGGAAGACTGCTCCGGATGCAAGAGCTGTCTCACGCTCTGTCCATATAACGCGATCACCCTGAACGAGGAGACCGGGAAGGCGGAGATCAACGAGGTGTTGTGCAAAGGCTGCGGCACCTGTGTGGCCTCCTGCCCCTCCGGCTCTATCAGACAAAACCTCTTCGAGGACCAGATGATCTTCGAGGAGATCGAGGGAGTACTCGCATATGCCTGATCAACCTGAAATCACCAGGACCGTGGAAGAATCCGAATCAGCTTTCGAACCCAGGATCGTGGCCTTCTTCTGCAATTGGTGTACGTACCTGGCGGCGGATCTGGCCGGCACTTCCAGAATGAGCTATGCGCCCAACGTGCGCATCATCCGTCTGATGTGCTCCGGAAGGCTCGATCCCCAATTCGTGCTCGATGCCTTCGCCAAGGGTGCGGACGGCGTCTTAATCGGCGGTTGCCATCCCGGTGATTGTCACTATCAGGTCGGCAATCTCAAGGCAATGCGCCGCTATCACTTGCTCAAACGGGTAATCCGGACGATGGGCATCGAGCCGGAACGCCTGCGCCTGGAGTGGATCTCGGCGTCCGAGGCCGAAAAGCTTCGGTCGGTCATGAATGACATGTCCGAGAAGATCAAAGCACTGGGACCGCTCGCACTGGGTAGTCCTGAAGAAGCATTCGAAGACGACGTGGTCGTCAGCTAACCGATAATCCGGCTATGAGTGAACAAAAGCCCAAGGTCGCCTTCTATTGGTGCGCTTCTTGCGGCGGATGCGAAGAGGCCGTCGTCGATCTCGCAGAAAAAGTGCTCGACGTTGTCGCCGCCGTGGATATTGTATTTTGGCCCGTTGCACTGGACTTCAAGCGATCGGATGTTGAAGCCATGGAGGACGGAGGGATTCTCGCGTCTTTCATCAACGGTGCCGTACGCACATCCGAGCAAGAAGAAATGTGCCACCTCCTGCGCCGAAAGTCCCAACTTGTGCTTGCTTTCGGGGCGTGTTCTCACCTCGGCGGCATCCCGGGATTGGCGAATCTCTGGGATCGGGAGTCCATCTTCAAAACGGTCTACAGCGAATCGCCCAGTACGGAGAACCCGGACGGCGTAGTCCCGCTTCCCGCTACAGGACACAACGGAGAAACCATCCACCTTCCGGGCTTCTACGACACGGTACGCACGCTGGATCAAGTAGTTGACGTCGATTACTACGTTCCGGGTTGTGCGCCGACGCCGGAGATTATCTCGGCGGGTCTCGAGGCCCTGCTGTCCGGCAATGTACCGCCCAAAGGCTCGGTTTTGGCGCCCGACCAGGCACTGTGTGACGAGTGCCCGCGACGCGAATCGCGTCCGGAAAAACTGACGCTCGCCGCGTTCAAGCGGCCCCATGAGATCATAGCCGAAGAAGATACCTGCCTGCTGGCGCAGGGGCTGGTCTGCATGGGACCCGCCACACGGGCGGGATGCGGCTCCCTCTGTATAAACGGCAACATGCCGTGCACCGGATGCTTCGGACCGACCAGCCGTGTCAAGGACCAGGGCGGGAAATTTATGTCTACACTCGCATCCATGCTTGAATGCGAAGACGAGGCGGAAATCGAAGGCGTGCTGGATTCCATCCCCGACCCGGTCGGTACGCTGTACCGATACAGCTTGCCGGCATCCATCTTGAGGCGAAAAAAGTTGTCATAACATGTAATGACAAGCAATCGCGCACAAAAAACGGAAGGTTTCGATGTCTGACGAGAAAACCGCGCTGAACAAAGAGACGTGGACCGAGGGAGCAACGCGTGCGAACGCAAACTACATGCGCCGACGGATCACCATCGATCCCATTACGCGTCTTGAAGGTCACGGTAAGATCGACATTCTTCTCAACGACGAAGGAACGGTTGATCGGGCCTACTTTCAGATACCGGAACTGCGAGGTTTCGAGAAGTTCGCCGAGGGAAGATTGAGCGAAGACATGCCGCAGATTACCTCGCGCATCTGCGGGGTTTGTCCGACGGCTCACCACATGGCGGGTTCGAAGGCGCTGGATGATTTATACAAGGTGACGCCGCCGCCGACGGCCCGGAAAATCCGCGAATTGATCTACAATATCTTCATGGTCGAGGACCATGCCCTGCACTTCTATTTTTTGGGCGGGCCCGATTTTGTGGTAGGACCGGACGCGCCGGCGGCGGAGCGCAACGTGCTGGGTGTCATTGCGAAGGTCGGTGTCGACGTGGGCAAGAAAGTCATCTCGATGCGCCGCCGGTTGCGTGAGCTGATCGGTCTGGCGGGTGGAAAAGTGATTCATCCGGTTCTGGGATTGCCTGGAGGCGTTGCGAGAAAGATCAGCAAGGAGGAGCGGGAGCAGTTTCAGGAGGTGGCAAACGATACGATCGAATTTGCCCGGTTCACGCTGCAGATCTTTGAGGATGTCGTACTGAAGAACTCCGACTATGTAGACCTGATTGTCTCCGACGCATTTACCCATCGCACGTACTACATGGGTCTCGTAGACGATGACAAGAAGGTCAACTTCTACGACGGCAAAGTCCGTGTCGTGGCACCGTCGGGTACGCGGCATACCGTGTTCGACGCACACGATTACCTCGATCACATATCGGAGCACGTGGAGCCGTGGAGTTACGTAAAATTCTGCTATTTGAAAGACGTAGGCTGGAACGGATTTACCGACGGTGAAGAGAGCGGAATCTATGCGGTCGCGCCGCTGGCGCGGTTGAATGCCGCCGACGGTATGGCGACGCCCGCGGCCCAGGAGGCCTACGAGAAGTATTTCGAGGTTCTCGGCGGCAAGCCCGTGCACCATACGCTTGCCAACCACTGGGCACGGGTAGTGGAGTTGCTTTACGCCGCGGAGCGAATGAAGGAATTGGCGGATGATCCGGAGCTGACCGGGTCCGACATCCGTACGCTCCCCACTGAAAAGCCGTCTGAAGGAATCGGCGTGATCGAGGCGCCCCGGGGAACGCTTTTTCATCACTACAAGACCGATGAGAAGGGGATCATCGAGAAGGCCAATCTGATCGTCGCGACCCAGAACAATTCCGCGCGTATTGCTATGAGTGTTGAGAAGGCGGCCAAGGGGTTAATCAACGGCAGAGACATCTCGGAGGGCATTCTCAACAAGATTGAAATGGCGTTTCGGGCCTACGATCCCTGTCATGCCTGCGCCACCCACTCCTTGCCGGGCAACATGCCGCTACGGGTCCGCGTGCTCGAATCAAGCGGAGAGGTTGTCGCAACCTTACAGCGGGACTTTGATGGAAAAGTGAAGCGTTCCTAGCGGTGGTCGGGTGATGTGTGCCATCTGGACTCACGCGTTAAAAGTGGAGTGCCATGGTTGGAGGAGATCATCTTGACGGGCCGGCCGGTGGCGTCGGCGATGCCGCCATGGCGTCTGTTTACAGTGAGCCGGCAGTTCGTTTTTTGTGTCTCGGAAACGATCTCCTCGCAGACGACGCACTGGGATTTCTCATCGCGGATGAGATCCGGAATCTGGGACGACGCGATGTAGATGTAGTGGAGACGACCCTTTCCGGGTTTGGTCTGATCGACTATCTGATCGATGTCCCGATACTGGTAGTTGTCGACTGCATCACCGGTACGGACACCCCGCCCGGTACCGTGTTTTTATTGGGTGAGGGCGATTTTAAAACGATTCCCGGCAGTTCACCCCACTATCTGGGGATATTTGACGCTTTGGCGGCGGCACGTGGCATGTCATTGCCCGCGCCTGAGCAGGTGAGGGTCATAGCGGTTCAGGCGGCGGACTGTCGCACGGTAGGCGGTGAAATGGATCCCCGGGTGCGTGCAGCGATTCCGGGGGTGATGGCGGTTGTGGAGGAGATGCTGGAGGGTTGAGGTTGTCGACGCGCCTCACCGGGCCATAGGGTTTCAGGACGTACGTCTCACTTCTCTTCAACCGTTCGGTGATTCGGCATCCCGTACTGCGCTTGGGACGTTCGGAGATTCGGCCGGCTTCACATTGCCGCCGGATATTGCTTCAGCCACCTGGATGCCGCTACCCCGCCATTACAGATTCCGCGATTCCTCCGTTCCTCCGGCAACGGCATGCCGTGGCCCTACTGGTCCGGATCATACAACATGCCCGTACACAGACAGATCGACCGGTTCGTGCGCGTCAGAACGTCGAAATTCGGGCAGCTTTGACAGCCATTCCAAAATTCCTCGTCGTCCGTTAACTCCGAAAACGTCACGGGCTTGTAGCCCAGTTCGGAGTTGATCTTCATCACGGCCAGACTTGTCGTAATCCCGAACAGCTTCGCTTCCGGATATTTTTTTCTCGACAGCTCGAATGCCGCGCGCTTGATCCGCTTTGCCAATCCCATTTTTCGGAATCGGGGCGCCACGATCAAACCCGAGTTGGCGACATACTTGTTGTGTGTCCAGGTTTCGATATAACAAAAGCCGGCAAGTTCATCACCCCGAAGTGCGATTATCGCCTTGCCTTCCTTCATTTTCCCGATGATATACGCCGGCTCTCGCTGGGCAATTCCCGTCCCGCGATGGTGTGCTGCAACTTCTATCAGGCTCGAGATCTCCTCCGCATAGGGGAAATGCGCCTCTCCCGCGACCTGAACCCAGATATCGGAAAGCGGATGCTGACTATTTTCGTGCTCCTTCTGTCCCACGCCTACTCCTGGCCACGTGATAGCTAAATGTTGAATCAAGTTGAACCCAATAGTTTAACACAAGTGCGTCTTATTCCTGCACCGATCTCCACGGAAGCGATTTCTTCAACCGGTCTGCGGGGTGGAATCACAGAACGCCGTTTTGCGTCTCACCTTGCCGAATGAGATTCCATTAGAGGCCGATATGAGACGATACAGCGTCGTTATACCCGTGCTGCCGTTCTGGATTTCAACAAAGCCTACAACCCGCCGTGCGCATTCACACCGTTCAGTACCTGCCCCCAACCACCGGCACAAAACAGGCTGCCGGTTGCCGTCGAAGCGGGAGAAATGCGCTACGCAGGCTCCGCATCGGGTTACGACTAGACCGGCCGCGAGGGCAACCTGAAACCGCCGTCTCCACCAAAACGCCCGTAACCACGATGCGCAGAAAGTTGGTTCACGTGGGGCACGATGGATCCCAAACCGGTCTTTTCCGATCCTCCGGATTTCTGCCGGTCTTGCTGGCGGGTGTTTTGCTTTTTCTTTTTCGATCCACGCTCATTTCCGCCCAGGAGTATCCTTTTGACCACGAACAAATGCTTCGGGACGTGCAGGTGCTGGCCGCGGATTCGCTGCTGGGAAGACGGACGGGTACGACGGGATCGAAAAAAGCACAGCGATACCTGCTCAGGCGAATCCGGGAAACGGGTATCCAGGCACCGGGCGGAGAATACCGACAGCCGTTTGTGTTCTTCAATTCGGATTCCCTGGCAGTTGACGGCACCAATCTTGTAGGGCGGATATCCGGAACAGGTGAGGCGGAGGGGGCCATCGTGCTGACGGCGCACTATGATCATCTGGGACGTATCGGCGGACTGGTCATTTTTAACGGCGCAGACGACAACGCCTCGGGAGCAGCCGCCCTGCTGGCACTGGCCCCTGTATTCTCAGACTCACCACTGCGCCACGATCTCGTTTTCGTCTGGACCGACGGCGAAGAAATCGGCTTCCGCGGTGCGCGGGCGCTGATGAAACCGGGTGTACTCGATTCATTGAACCCCGTGCTCAATGTAAATCTCGATATGATCTCACGAAATGCCGGCAACGAGCTGTACACGGGAGGTACCTACCATTACCCAGAGCTGAAACGGCCCCTCGATAGCGTGCGACCGGCGCCTCCCGTCATGCTGCTTCAGGGTCATGACCGTCCGGATGTTCCCGGCGTGGATGACTGGACCGGCATGTCGGATCATATCGTCTTTCACGAGGCGAGCATTCCATTTGTTTACTTCGGCGTCGAAGACCATCCCGACTATCACCGACCTACCGACGACTACGAGAACATCGATCCCGTCTTCTTCGGTGCGGCGGTCGAGACTATCAGGCGGGCTATCGTCAATCTCGACGAAGCTTTCTCCCGGTAATACGCGCACGCGTTCCGTCTAAAATCCACAAGGAACGCGTTTGCGCCTCAGAATCCCGTTTCGGAAGTTGGGCATGTTCCAGGGCCACTTCAATTGCCGATTATTACATGTACAACTGGATCAGAGCGCTTTGTCTGCTTTCTCTCGTCTCAGCGGTCAGCGGATGCATCTACCATCCGCCGACACTGGACGAACTGCGAGCAAATGCCGATTGGGTAGGGCGGGAAAACTGTATCAGCTGCCATCAGGAGGAATATGACCTGTGGGTCGGATCCGACCACGACCTTGCCATGCAGCCGGCGACGGATTCAACGGTAATCGGCGATTTTGACGATGCCTCCATCACACGATTCGGTAGGACATCCCGCTTTTATCGCCGTGACGGCAAGTTCTTCATGTGGACGGATAACGCCGAAGGCGAGATGCAGGAGTTCGAAATCTCGTATACGTTCGGGTACTGGCCACTGCAGCAATACCTCGTCATAATGCCCGATGGACGGTATCAGGCTACGAGTCTGTGTTGGGACGACAATCCGGCCGAAGAAGGGGGACAGCGTTGGTTCCACCTCTATCCCGACGAGCCTATCCCACACGACGATCCGCTTCACTGGACCGGTTCCTATCAGAACTGGAATTACATGTGTGCGGAGTGTCATTCGACCAATCTGAAAAAGGGTTTTGATCTTGCCACCAACACCTACAACACCACGTGGGACGAGATTGACGTCTCTTGTGAAGCATGCCACGGTCCGGGTTCCGAGCATGTCGTCTGGGCGGAAGAGGGAGAAGAGAAAGGATGGTATGACGACGATCCCAGAATGGGCTTGCTGGTTGATCTCGGTAATCCGGACGGGGGTGTCTGGATTATGGACCAGGAGACGGGCACGGCAACCCGCAGCAAACAGCTGCGATCACGCATGCAGATCGAATCTTGTGCCCGCTGCCATTCCCGGCGCGGCGTCATCCGTGATCCATACGAGTACGGCAATAAACTACTGGATTCGCATCGGCCCCAACTTCTGGAACCCGAGCTGTACTACGCCGATGGACAGATTCTGGACGAGGTTTATGTGTACGGCTCCTTTCTTCAAAGCACGATGTACGAGGCAGGAGTGATATGTACAGACTGTCACGAGGCGCATTCCTACAAACCGCTTGTGGACGACAATGCGCTGTGCGGTACCTGTCACCTGCCCTCCATGTATGATACCGAGGAACATCATTTTCATGAGCCCGGCACAGAGGGATCGCTGTGCGTCGACTGTCACATGCCGACGCGCAACTACATGGTCGTCGATCCCCGTCGCGATCATTCGATGCGAATACCGAGACCCGATTTAACGGAAGAGACCGGTTCGCCGGACGTCTGTTCACGTTGTCACGACGACCAGCCCTTGTCCTGGTCTGTTGCATGGGTAGAAGAATGGTATGGGCCGGACCGGCGACAGGAGAAGCGATACGGTCAGGTATTGCGCAAAGCCCGTGACGGGGTACCCGAGGGGGAAGAAGAACTGATTACGATGATTCAAACGGACTCCGTGCCGGCGATTGTGCGTGCAACCGGCCTGAATCATCTTCGAACCTATCCGAGCCGGGCCATCGTCGCACCGATTCGCCGGTCACTTGCCGATCCAAGTCCACTCGTCCGCATGTCCGCACTCGCTACTCTCGATATGTTCGAGCCCGGTGAGCGTCTGTCCCTCGCCTATCCGTTGCTCGACGACCCCACCAGAGCCGTTCGACTCGAGGCATCGCGCGTGCTGGCCGGTACGCAGTCTTCGGTCTTGAATGACGACCAGCGAACCCGCCTGCAAGCTGCCATCGCGGAATACGAACGGTCGATCAGGGTAAATGAGGACCGGCCTGAAGCACACCTGCAACTGGGTGTGCTCTTCGCCGGCCGTGGACGACTGACAAAGGCGGAGGAGGCCTATAGAACGGCATTGCGACTCAATCCTAGATTCACGCAAACATACGTTAACCTGGCGGATCTTCACCGCATGCAGGGACGTGACGGTCTCGGCGAAGCGGTTCTACGCGATGCGATTGAAATCACGCCCGGCGTAGCCGAGGTGCACCACGCTCTGGGACTTTTGTTGGCCCGCTCCGGCCGCAATGAGGAAGCCCTGGCGGAATTGCGTCGTGCTTCGGTCCTCGAACCCGTAGTCACGCGGTTTGCCTACGTCTATGCCATTGCGCTTAACGCCGCCGGACAATCCCGTACGGCCATCACGGTTCTCGAGGATGCCTTCCGGAACAGTCCAACGGACCTCGATGTGCTCACTGCACTAGTGACCATCAACAGGGATCAGGGTAATCGGAACGCCGCGTTGCGCTATGCCCGAGAACTCCAGAATCTCAGAGGCGACGATCCTTCAATTGCCAATCTCGTTCGGGAACTCGAGACCGCTACAAGTCCGTAAAGGCTCCGATTTTCACACAAATTGGCGTTCCGGTCGGTAGATTGCAGCCGATACGACGGGCAATCGTTCATTCTTATGGTCAGCACCATGGAAGTCAATCAACTTCGTGACGATCAGGAAATTTTGAAGGGAATGCTGGCGAGAAGCTTCGATCTCGTCGCCCAGCAGTTGTCGGACGCCACGAAGGCGCTGGTGGAACATGATGAAGTGCGGGCCAAGACAGTCCACGAGCGGGACAATCAGATCGACGAACTCGAGATCGAAATCGATCGAAAGTGCGAACAGATGCTGGAGGACCATCAACCTTCGGGAGCGGATTTGCGCTCCATTGTGACCTCGATCAAAATCAACACGGATCTCGAGCGCATCGGCGACTACGGCTCCAACATGGCTAAATTTGTGACCAAGGTAGCGTCGCTACCCAAATCGCTCATCGAAGAGGCGGGATTTGAGGTGCTCGCGCTGTCGGCTGATCGGATTCTGTGGGAGACGCGAAGTGCATTTCTATCCGACAATCCGGAAGCGGCACAAAGGCTTCTCCCGCTGGACCGGGAAGTAAACAGACAGTTCAGGGACGCCTTCGATCGTATTATCAGGTTGCAGTCGCAGTATGCCGAATACGCAACCGGACTCTCATACCTTACTATCATTGTCAAATCGCTCGAGCGACTGTCGGACCACCTTGTCAACATTGCCGAGTCGGTGGTCTTTCGGGTCAGTGGTGTCGACATCAGACATCAATAGACGGATGTTTATTCCGACGGTGCGCTGCGACAGCGATCACCCCCTATATTGCCGATATGCGCTGCAACTGGCGATTGACCTCCCTCGTGCGACTTCTCCTCGCCGGGCTGATGCTGCCGCTGACATCCGGTTGCGACAGTGCCGGGGTTGATCCCGTTCCGGCAAGTCCTCGTTACGTTGCGGAATCAGACTATACCGTAACGTTGGATGGTTTAAAGCTCTATGACTTCGTCGTGGGCACCGGCAACCGCCCCATTGCCGGACAGCGCATTTCCGCACACTACACCGGATGGTTGGAGGACGGTACCCGCTTCGATTCCTCTCGCGACGGGGAACCGTTTTCGTACATTTTTGGGCTCGGGCAGGTGATTCCCGGATGGGATGAGGGCGTGAACGGCATGCAGGTGGGAGGTGATCGACAAATCGTCATACCCCCGAAGCTTGCCTATGGGGAACGCGGCAGTGGTCCTGTCCCGCCGAACGCAACGCTCACCTTCGAAATTGAGCTCATTGCCATCGAGTAGGCGGTGTTTGGGCGCCCTGGAAATGCATTACTCAATCCGACATGCCATAGCGGCCGGGGCCATA